>DATNGI010000022.1:0-13811 GCA_035605955.1 Rhizomicrobium sp. | reverse complement strand
CCGCTTGGAGAAAGTGGCGATGACATGGCTGATCATGCCGAAGCCGGGCAGGATCAAGATGTACACTTCGGGATGGCCGAAGAACCAGAACAGATGCTGGTAGAGGATCGGGTCGCCGCCGCCGGCCGCATCGAAGAAGCTGGTGCCGAAATGACGGTCGGTGAGCAGCATGGTGATGGCGCCCGCCAGGACCGGCAGCGACAAGAGCAGGAGAAACACCGTCACCAGGATCGACCATACGAAGAGCGGCATCTTGTGCAGGGTCATGCCCGGCGCGCGCATGTTGAAGATGGTGGTGATGAAGTTGATGGCGCCCAAAATCGAGGACGCGCCCGCGATGTGGAGCGAGAAGATGGCCAGGTCCATCGCCGGTCCGGGCGAGCCATAGGTCGAAAGCGGCGCATAGAGCGTCCAGCCGCCGCCTACGCCGATGCCGCCGGAATCGCCTTCCACGAACATGCTCATGACCAAGAGCGCGAAGGAGAAGGGCAACAGCCAGAAGGAGATGTTGTTCATACGCGGAAACGCCATGTCGGGCGCCCCGATCATCAAGGGCACCAGCCAATTGCCGAAGCCGCCGATCATGGCCGGCATGATCATGAAGAACACCATGATGAGGCCGTGGCCGGTAACGAACACGTTGAAGGTGTGCGGCTCCTTGAAAACCTGCAAGCCGGGATACATCAGCTCGGCGCGCATCATCATCGAGAAGAAGCCGCCGATCACGCCAGCCACGATCGCGAACACCAGATACATGGTGCCGATATCCTTGTGGTTGGTCGAGTAAACGTAACGGCGCCAACCGGTCGGATGGTGGCTGTGGTCCTCGAAATGGCGGTCGCTGTGCTGCTCGAAGGCGAGATCTGTCATGACATCAATTCCTATTTCGCCGCGACATGAATTTCGGTGTCGAGAGCGGCAAATTTCTTCTTGGCGGAGGCGAGCCATTCCGCATATTCGGCATCGCTCACCACATGCACTTCGATCGGCATGTAGGCATGGCGCGCGCCGCAGAGTTCGGAGCATTGGCCATAAAAGATGCCGGTGCGGTCGGCCTTGAACCAGGTGTGGTTGATGCGGCCGGGCACGGCGTCCATCTTCACGCCCATCTGGGGCAGCGCCCAGGAATGGATCACGTCCGCGCCCGTGGTCTCGACTTCGATCACCTTGCCGACCGGGACCACCACTTCATTGTCCACGCCCAGGAGACGCGGCTTGCCCGCCTTGGCTGCGTCGGCGTCCGACAGGCCCAGAGAGTCATAAGTAAAGCCGGCATTGGCGCCCGGATATTCGTAGGTCCAGAACCACTGCTTGCCGATCGCCTTGATAGTGACATCGGGCTTGGGGATGGCGCTTTCGAAATAGAGCAGACGGAAGCTGGGCACCGCGATCACCACCAGGATGATCACCGGAATGATGGTCCAAGCCACTTCCAGAAGCGTGTTGTGGTGCACCTTGGACGGCGTGGGATTGGCGCCGGCGCGGAACCTGATCACGATATAGACCAGCAGCGCCAGAACGAAGAGGCAGACCGCGGTGATGATGTAGAGCAGTTCGGTGTGGAAATTCTCGATCTGGTCCATCACCGGCGAATTGGCGGTCTGGAAACCGATCTCGTAATTCTGGGGCATGGCGAGGGCCGCAGTGACGGCAGAAGCCCATAAGGCGGCCGCGGCGGCGGCAATTTTCGTGTTCCGCCAGGACCGGGGTGTCAAAGACATGGGTAGAGACCTCGCAAATGCCGGCAGGGCGCGACCAGAAAAGCCCCCGCTCGTTTCAGATTCTTGGCGGCGATTTAGAGGGGTTAAGCCCTTAAAGTCATTGCGACCTTATGGCACGGCCCGCATCGCACCAATCGGGCCCTGGCGGAAGCCATGCCCTGGGTCTTGCCTGGGCCGCTCAACTCCCCGATATCTGACACCTAAGCATTGGCGTTCGCTGGCCTTTTACCAGCCCGCCGGAACCGGAGCACGCCATGTCCGATAGTGATCTGTTCTTCTCCCGCACCGGCATGGACCCGGTTCGCGTCCAAGGGCTGGTCGATTCCGCCCTCAAGGACACCGACGATGGGGAACTTTTCCTGGAATACAGCCAATCCGAATCGTTCGCTTTCGACGACAACCGGCTCAAAGCGGCCAGTTTTGACACCTCGCAGGGTTTCGGACTGCGCGCGGTAGCGGGCGAAGCAACCGGCTATGCCCATGCCACCGAATTGTCGGAAGACGCCATCGCCCGCGCCGCCCAGACCGTGACGGCTGTGTCGAAGGGCCATTCCGGCCGGGCTGCCCCCGCTCCTGCCCGAACCAACATCAAACTCTATACCGACCTCGATCCGCTTCAGACCGCCCAGTTCGGAGCCAAGGTGAGCTTGCTCGAGCAGATGAACGAATATGCCCGCGCCAAGGACAGCCGCGTGCGCCAGGTTTCGGCGTCGCTCTCTGGCGAGTGGCAGCGGATCGAAATCATCCGCGCCGGCGGCGAGCGCTATTCCGACATTAGGCCGCTAGTCCGGATCGGCGTCTCGGTGGTGGTGGAGCAGGATGGCCGCCTTGAGTCCGGCAGCTTCGGCGGTGGCGGCCGCGGCGGCTACGAAAAATACCTCACACCCGATTACTGGAAAGCGGCAGTGGACGAAGCGCTGCGCCAGGCGCTGATCAATCTGGAATCTGTCCCCGCTCCCGCCGGAGAAATGACGGTGGTGCTGGGACCGGGCTGGCCCGGCATCCTGCTGCACGAAGCCATCGGCCATGGCCTGGAAGGCGATTTCAATCGCAAGAAGACATCGGCCTTCGCCGGGCTTTTGGGCGAACGCGTCGCCGCGCCGGGCGTGACCGTGGTGGATGACGGCACCATCGATGGCCGGCGCGGTTCGCTTTCCATCGACGATGAAGGCACCCCCACCTCCCGCACCGTGCTCATCGAGGACGGCATCCTCAAAGGCTATATGCAGGATCGGCAGAATGCGCGGCTGATGGGCATGAAGCCTACCGGCAACGGCCGCCGGCAAAGTTTCGCCGCCTCGGTGATGCCGCGCATGACCAACACCTATATGTTAGGCGGCGACAAGGATCCCAAGGAAATTCTCGCCAGCGTGAAGCGCGGCATCTACGCCACCAATTTCGGCGGCGGCCAGGTGGACATCACCAACGGCAAATTCGTCTTCAGCTGCACCGAGGCCTATGCCATCGAAAACGGCAAGCTGGGCGCACCGATCAAGGGCGCGACCTTGATCGGGTCGGGTCCGGAAGCGCTCACCCGCGTCTCGATGATCGGCAACGACATGAAGCTTGACACGGGCGTGGGCACCTGCGGCAAAAACGGCCAGAGCGTGCCGGTGGGCGTGGGCCAGCCGACCCTGCGGCTCGACGGGCTGACGGTGGGCGGCACTTCAACATGACGGCGGCCATCCGGCCGCGGGGCGCGTGATGAAATACTGGTTCCGGCAAAAGAAATTCGGCTATGGCGCGACCCCCAACAGCTGGCAGGGATGGCTTGTCATTGTGGGGAGCGCTGCCGTCGCCATCGCCGTGATCATCGCCGCCGATTTTCAGCGCGACGATGCGACGCGGTTTCTGCTGATCGCCATCGGCCTGCCCCTAATTGTCATCCCGACCGTGTGGATTGCGCATGTTAAGACGGAGGGCGGCTGGCGTTGGAGATGGGGCTCAAAAGATTGATGGCAGAGCCGGTCTTCAAAATCGTACCCCGCGCCGAATGGGCCGAGACGACCGATGCCTATGAAGGCTCGGCGCATGATCGCGCCGATGGCTTTCTGCATTTTTCCACTTGGCCGCAATTGCCCGAGACTTTGCGCCGCTATTATGCGGACAAGAACGATCTTCTTCTGGTCGCCGCCGATCCGGCGCGGCTGGGCCGGTTGCTCAAATGGGAGCGGTCGCCGTCTCGCGGCGAGGATTTTCCGCATCTCTATGGTGTGCTTCTCACCAGCGCGGTTCTTTGGGTGAAGCCGATCGCCAGGGATATGGAAGGCAATTTCCTGCTTCCGACGTGACAGGTGTCATAGCCGGGGTTTAAGTTCGTGACATGATCCCCATCATCGGTAAGACCCACGATCTTGGCGACGGCTTCATGGTGACGCGCCTGCTGCCTCAGGTCGCGCGGCGCAGCGTCGGGCCTTTCATCTTCTTCGATTATTTCGGGCCGGTGGATTTTCCGCCCAGCAAAGGCGTGGATGTGCGGCCGCATCCCCATATCGGACTTGCCACCGTCACCTATCTGTTCGACGGCGCCCAGATGCATCGCGATACGCTGGGCTCGGTGCAAGAGATCAAGCCCGGTGACGTCAACTGGATGACGGCGGGGCGCGGTATCGCCCATTCCGAACGCACCGGCCCTGACTTGCGCGCGCGCGGCCATCGCCTGCACGGCATCCAGACCTGGGTCGGGCTGCCGCAAAAGGATGAACAGACCGATCCGCATTTCCAGCATTTCGCGGCTTCGCAATTGCCGGAGCAGGAAGACAAGGGCGTGATGTTGCGCATGATCACCGGTGAAGCCTTCGGCCTCACCTCGCCGGTCAAGACCTTCTCGCCCATCTTCTATGCCGAGGCGCGGTTTCAGCCGACCGGCAGCTTCACTGTCACCGCCGAACATGAAGAACGCGCCCTGTTCATCGTGGAAGGCGAATTGCAGGTCGGCGGCAGCCAGGGGGTCGAAGTGCATGGCGCCGGCGCGATGCTATTCCTGGAGCCCCGCGAGATCGTCACCCTGTTTGCGGACGCGCCCGCGCGGGTGATGCTGTTCGGCGGCGCACCGCTCGATGGCCCGCGCCATCTGTGGTGGAATTTCGTTTCTTCATCCAAGGCGCGTATCGAAGCCGCGAAATCCGATTGGCAAGCGGGCCTGTTTGGAAAAATCCCCGGCGACGATCAGGAGTTCATCCCCCTGCCTGAGGACCGCCGCTGATGATCAAGCGCTGTCTCACCATCCTGGGCGCGGCGCTCATTGTGTTCGGCGTATTCTTTGCGTTGCAAGGCGCCGATATCATTCATTGGCCCGCGGAAAGTATGATGCTGGGACGCGGCGTATGGATCAGAAACGGCCTCATACTAGCCGCGCTGGGCGTTGTGGCCCTCTTCGCCGGCGCGCGCCTGATTTCCAAAAAATAAGCGCGAGGAATTTTGCGACCTGAGCAGGAGCGTCGCGCGGAGCGTGCATATCGCACGTGAGCACGCGCGACGAACTCAGGGCGCAAAAGGCCCGCGCTAGAGAAAATTATACTCGCTAAAGAGACGGCTCATGTCGCCTTTCCACTCATTCTGGAAAGCGTGCAGCAATTCCTCGGCGCGGCTTTGACCGCGCGCCACAAGTTCGCGCATGGGGGTGAGGAATCCATCCTCGCTCATGCCGGCGCTGTCCAGGCTGGCGCGGCGGCGAAGACCGGCGGTGGAAATTTCCAGCATCTGTCGCGCCAACTCGCGCACATTGGTCTTGCGGAACGGAGTCTGGAAACCCAGTTTGCCGACGCTGTCGCGCAGCGACTGGCGCTCTTCCGTGGTCCAGTCCTTGACCATGTCCCAGGCGGCGTCCAGCGCCACCTCGTCATAAAGCAATCCCACCCAAAGCGCCGGCATGCCGCAGATGCGCCGCCATTGGCCCGCGTCGGCGCCGCGCATCTCCAGATATTGCTTCATGCGCACTTCGGGGAAGATGGTGGTGAGGTGATCGGCCCAGTCCGCCATGGTGGGCTCGAACGCAGCCACCTCCGGAATCTTGCGCGCCAGAAAATCGCGGAAGCTCTTGCCCGCCACGTCGTGATATTTGCCGTCGCGATAGACGAAATACATCGGCACATCGAGCGCATAATCGACGTAACGCTCGAAACCCATGCCGCTTTCGAACACAAAGGGCAGCATGCCCGCGCGGGCATTGTCGACATCGGTCCAGACTTGCGCGCGATAGGAGAGAAAGCCGCTGGGCCGGCCCTCGCGGAATGGCGAATTGGCGAGCAGCGCCGTCGAGACCGGCTGCAGTGCCAGGCCGACGCGGAATTTCTTCACCATGTCGGCTTCGTCGGCGAAATCCAGATTTACCTGCACCGTGCAGGTGCGGAACATCATGTCGAGGCCATAGCCCCCAACCTTGGGCATGTAACGGCGCATGATGCCGTAGCGTCCCTTGGGCATCACCGGCACTTCGTCGAGCCGCCAACTGGGCGCGAAGCCCAGGCCGAGCACGCCCGCGCCGATCTCGTTGGCCACTTCGCGGGTTTGCGCCAGATGCGTGTTCACTTCGGCGCAGGTCTCATGGATGCTCTTGAGCGGCGCACCAGACAATTCGAACTGGCCGCCCGGTTCCAGCGACAAGGACGCGCCGTCCATGCTGTGGCCGATGATGTTGTCGCCTTCCTTCACGGGCTGCCAGCCGAAACGCTGCATCCCTTCCAGCAATTGGCGGATGCCGGGCTCGCCCTCATAGGCGAGCGGCTTCAAAGTGGCCGGGCAATAGACGAATTTCTCGTGCTCGGTGCCGATGCGCCAAGCGCTTTTGGGCTTCATGCCTTTCGACAGATGCCGCACCAGGTCGTCGCGGTTTCCGATCAAACCGCCGGCGGATTGCGGAATGGACATGCGCTTCCTGTCGGGCCTTAAGACCCTGTTGCAATTGTGTGAATTGACCCCAGCAGAGGCCCAACAGTTAGGCGCGACAGGGCGGCAGCACAAGGCAGAGGCTCAAAAAAGTAATTTTGTATTGACTTAATTAAGTAAGTAATGAAATAATGCCATATGACCAGCGCGCACTTCTCCGCTCTTGCCGACCCCACCCGCCAGCGCATTGTCGAGATATTGGCCGGCGGCGCGCTTTGTGCCGGCGATATCGCGGGACAGTTCGCGCTTTCGCCCCCCGCCATTTCCCAGCATTTGAAGGCGTTGCGCGAGGCGAAGCTGGTGAAGGTCCGCGCCGAAGCGCAAAGGCGCATCTACGAGCTCGATCCCGAAGGCGTGGCGGAATTGTCGGATTGGGTGGGGCGCATCCAGGCCTTCTGGACACCTCGGCTCGACGCGCTGGAGCAAGCTCTCAGAAAGGACAAGCGATGAACAAAGGTCAGGTGATCGCCGAAGCCGCCGTCCAGTTCGAGCGCCTCCTGCCCGCGCCACCGGACAGGGCCTGGGCTTTCCTCACCGAACCGGCGCGCGTTGCCGAATGGTATGGCGAAGGCATGATCGAGCCCCGTGAAGGCGGCAAAGTCGAGTTCATGGGCGGCCATATCCGCGGCGTGGTGACCGGCTGGCGGCCAAACCAATTCTTTGCCCATACCTGGAATGTGTTCTCTCCCGGCGAGAGCGTCTCAGCTTGGCCCGTCAGCTACCTGGAATTCACGCTGGCGCCGGAAGGCGCACAGACCAGGCTGACGCTCACACATCGACCGATCATGACGCGGATGCAGCCTCAAACCATGATGGGCTGGCACACTTTCCTCGACATGCTCGAGACCGCGATGCGCGGCGAGGCCGTCGGGCCTCGCGGCAACTACATGCAAAAGAACGCCGGCCTCTACGGCGTCGATCTCAACAATCTGCAAAGGTGATGGTGATGGACAAATTTGGCGAACGCATCGATGCCCATACGGTCCGTTTCGAGCGGCTTCTGCCGGGACCGGTGGAAAAAATCTGGACCTATCTTACCGACGGCCAGAAGCGAGGCGAATGGTTCGCGGCCGGCGCCCTGCCCGCAAAGGTGGGCGAGACATTCGAATTCCGCTTCAAGCATAGCGATCTTTCGCCCAACAAGGCGCCGCCGCCCGAGCGTTTCAAAGAAATGGACGCAAACGGCTTTCGCTCGAAAGAGAAATTGCTGGTCCTGGAGCCCATGCGCCGGCTGGTCCACACCTTCGGCGAAGAAAATCCGCCGCCTTCGGAAGTGGAATTCCTGCTCACGCCGGAAGGCGACAAGGTGCGGCTCACGCTGACCCATCGCAAGATTCCCGATCGCGCCTATGCGGTGAATGTGTCGGGCGGCTGGCATGCCCATCTCGCCATTCTGCAATATAAGGCGGAAGGCAAAACACCGCCGCCCTTCTGGGATGTGTGGCGCGAGACCGAACACACCTACGAACAGCGTTACGGGTGACGCCATGGCGAAGGAGATCAATCCCTTTTTGATGTTCGCCAGCGGCGCCGAAGCAGCGATGAATTTTTACATGTCGCTGTTTGCGGGCTCGACGATCGAAACGCTGGTGCATTATGGATCAGAAGGCCCCGGCGCGGTCGGGACGGTAAAGCAGGCGACGCTGTCGCTTCTGGGCCGGCGGCTGGAATTCTTCGACAGCCCCGTGCGCCATGCTTTCACCTTCACCCCGGCGATCTCTTTCGCGGTAGCTTGCGACAGCGCCGAGGAAGTCGATCGTCTCTTCGCCGCATTGTCGGAAGGCGGCCAGGTGCTGATGGGGCTGGACACCTATCCCTTTGCCCGCCGTTTCGGCTGGGTTAACGACAGGTTCGGAGTAAGCTGGCAGATGCGCTTCGTCTGACAACGACAATTTGCGAAAAAATTCGCGTCGCTGCCCTCCTTGGCTCGGTATCTGCACTTCGCTCGAAGCGCTAGAATGTCCTGGGGCAATGGGGCAGGCAGAATGGCGAAAATCCCGGTTGGAGCGACCATCGCTGGCGCTTATCGTTTCGCGTTCGGCAATTTCCTCGCCATCGCCAGCATCGTGTGGCTGCCCTGGCTGTTCATCACCGCAGTCGGGCTTCTGCTGCGTCCCCAGACACTGGCATTCTCCAACGCCCTTGCGACCCGCGACATGCCCGCGATAAGCGGCGTCCTGATCGTGCTGGCGCCTGTCTATCTGCTGACGATGTTTCTTTTGTTCATGCAGATTGCCGGCATCATGGAACAGGCCCTGGGCCTCAGGACGGGTTCGCCTTATTTTTACTTCTCCATCGGCAAACCGGTCTGGCGCTTGATCGGCGCCTTTCTCCTCATGGCGGCCATCCTGATCGGCAGCTATCTCCTTTTGCTGGCGGCGGGCATTCTGCTCGGCATCGTCGCCGCGGTCCTGGCCAAGGCGATGAATTTCTCCGGCAGTCTTGTCGCAATTGCCGTCGGCATTCTCATGATCGCCGCCTTCTGTGCCTATATCTACTGCCTGGTTCGCGCCTCCTTCCTGCTCAATCCAATTGTCATCGCGGAAAAACGGATCAGCCTTGCGCGTAGCTGGGCATTGGGCGAAGGCAATTTCTGGCGCATTTTCCTGATTGTCCTAGCGGTGATCGGCCCGCTGATGGCGGTGATGGGTTTCGCAATGATCGGTTTGTTGTTTCACGGCTTGCCGCCGACCCTTCCCCTGCACGCCACCGCCGATCAAATCGCGGCCAACCGTGTGATGGTGGCAGCCTGGAACACGGCGATGATGAAACGCATGATGGACCACTGGTATCTGGTTTATCCGGCCTATGGCATCGCCACCGTGTTGTTTTACGGACTGGGATGCGGAGCACAGAGCCTGGCCTATCGGGCGCTAGTACCGAGGGCTTAACGCCAGTCGCCGGCGACGGATTGCCAGATCGCCAGCGCGGCCAGTGCGGCGGTGTCGGCACGCAGGATGCGTGGTCCCAATGTCACGGGGGTGACGAAGGGCAATGTCCGCAACAAATCCCGCTCGACCGGATCGAAGCCACCTTCGGGACCGGTCAGGATGGCAGCCGCGCCGCCGCCGGCATCGCGCGCGGCGTCCGCGAGCGGCTTTGCCTCACCGCCCTCGTCGCAGAAAAACAGCCGCCGTTCGCGAGGCCAGGCCGACAACAATTTCTCCAACCCCACGGCCGCGCCGATCTCGGGCACATTCAACCGCGCCGATTGTTCCGCGGCTTCCACTGCGTTGGCCAGAAGCCGCTCCTCATTGATCCGGCTCACGATGGTGCGCCGGGTGAAGATGGGCTGCAATTTCGATACGCCCAGCTCTGTCACTTTCTGCGCCAGATAATCGGACGGCGTTTTCTTCACCGGCGCGAACACCAGCCACACATCCGGCTCGCGCGTTTGGGAAAGCGTCTGCTTCCGCACGGACAGCGTGACGGCGCGCTTGGCGGCGGAGGTGATCTCTGCCTGCCACTCGCCATCGCGGCCGTTGAAAACAAGAACTCGATCTCCCGCGCCTGCACGCAGCACGTGAAGCAGATAATGTGTTTGCCCAACCTCCAATGCGACCTTGGCGCCGGGTTCCAGCGCCGCCGTCACGAAAAGCCGGGTCAAACCGCCCGCTTCTTTCAAGTCTGAAGCCATGCCACACTCAACCTGTATGAGCCTTTCCTCGCAAGCCCCCGCCGACGCCGTGCCCATGAGTTGGGTGGAGACGGCGCCGCGTGCCTTGCGCCCTTATCTGCAATTGATGCGGCTGGATCGGCCCATCGGCTCCTGGCTCCTATTCTGGCCCTGCATCTGCGGTTTGGTCCTGGGTGCGATGGCGGACGAACGCGGCTTCATCGAATGGCGGGACTTTTATTATGTGGCGCTGTTCGGGCTAGGCACCGTGATCATGCGGGGCGCGGGTTGTGCCTTCAACGACATCGTGGACCGCAAATTCGACGCCCAGGTGGCGCGCACCCGCGGCCGCCCCATACCATCAGGCACCATCAGCGTTCCGGCCGCAATCGCCTTCACGATCCTGCTGGCGCTGGCGGGTCTCACCATTCTGCTTCAGTTCAATTGGTTCGCGGTGGAATTGGGTGCGGCCTCGCTTCTGTTGGTGATCGCCTATCCTTTCATGAAACGCATCACTTGGTGGCCGCAAGCCTGGCTGGGTCTCACCTTCAACTGGGGCGCGCTGCTTGGCTTTGCGGCCGAGACCGGTCGGATCGATTTGCCGGATCTGCTGCTTTACGCCGGCCTTTTCTTCTGGACCTTGGGCTATGACACGATCTACGCCCATCAGGACAAGGAAGACGACGCGCTGATCGGCGTCAAATCCACCGCCCGGCTTCTGATGGAAGACAGCGGCAAATGGATTCTGCGTTTCTACGCAATCTGCTTCACCCTGGTGCTGGCGGCGGGTTTTGCCGAGCATGCCAGCTGGCCGTTCGGATTCCTCATGCTGGCCGCAGGCTGGCACCTTCTTCTGCAGGTGCGCCACCTTAAGATCCATGACGCAGACAATTGTCTGACGCTCTTCCGCTCCAACAGCCTTACGGGCGCACTGATCGCGTTCAGTTTCGCGGCGGCGACTTGGCTCGGCCCGCTGCTGGGATGAACGCCGACGCCTTCATCCGCGACAACAGCGAATTGCTGGCGCCGCCGCTGGTGCCAGAGCTCAAACTGCATCTCGCCAGCGAAGTGATTCCGCTTTGGCGCAAGACCGAGGAAGAATTGGCCGAGATCGGCGTGCCGCCGCCCTATTGGGCTTTCGCATGGGCCGGCGGCCAGGCGCTGGCGCGCTATCTGCTCGATCATCCGCAAATCACGGCTGGCAAGCGCGTGCTGGATTTCGGCGCGGGCTCGGGCCTGGTGGCGCTGGCGGCAGCGAAGGCTGGCGCGCGTCATGTGGCGGCCGCCGACATAGACCCTTTCGCTCTTGCGGCGATCCGGCGTAATGCCGACGCCAACAGCGTTAATGTCGAGACCATCGCGCATGATTTGATCGACAGCGCGGATGAGTTCGATCTGATCCTGGTCGGCGACATGTGCTATGAGCGACCGCTGGCGGAACGGCTGATGGCGTGGCTGAAAAAATCATCCGCGGTGATTCTGCTGGGCGATCCCGGCCGCTCCTATTTTCCCAAGAGCGGACTCACGCGTCTTGCCACTTATTCCGTACCCACCACCCGCGAGTTGGAAGATCGCGAAATCCGGGAGACCGGCGTGTGGCGTCTCGAGAAAGAACGGGACTAGGCGAAGCGTCGCGGCTCTGTCACAGTGCCCCCGTCAATAGGGGGAATTTGCATGGCGGACATTCCGGAAAATCCCAACGATGAACGTGATCTCAAGCGATCGCTGGGACCGATCCACCTGATTTCGCTCGGCATCGGCTGCATCATCGGCGCCGGCATCTTCGTCTTGACCGGCCAGGCAGCCGCCACCTTCGCCGGCCCCGGCGTGGTCTATTCCTTCGCCATCGCAGGTCTTGGCTGTCTCTTTGCCGGCCTTTGCTACTCCGAATTCGCCAGCATGATCCCGGTGGCGGGCAGCGCCTACACCTATACCTACGCCACGCTGGGAAAATTCCTGGGCTGGTTCATCGGCTGGAATCTGGTGCTGGAATATCTGGCCGCATCGTCAACCGTGGCCGTGGGCTGGTCCGGCTACTTCAACGACTTCATGCTGCATCTGGGCATGCCGATCCCCGCCATGTTCAACGGCGCGCCTATCGCGATGCACGGCCTCAATCATTTCGTCACCACCGGGTCGTTGATCAATCTTCCCGCTGTGCTGCTGGTCGCTTTCATCACCACCATTCTGGTGATCGGCGTGACCACCTCGGCGAATTTCAACAATGCGATGGTGGCGATCAAGCTCACCATCGTGCTGGTCGTGATCTTCGCCTGCTATTCCTACATCGTTCCCGCCAACCATGTTCCCTTCGTGCCGCCGAGCGCGGGTGAAGTCGGTCATTTCGGCTGGACCGGAGTCTTCCGCGCCACCGGCGTGCTGTTCTTCTCTTATATCGGCTTCGACGCGGTCAGCGTGGCGGCGCAAGAAGCCAAGAACCCGCAACGCGACATCCCCATCGGCATGCTGGGCTCGCTGGTCATATGCACGGCGCTCTACATGGTAATGTCTTACGTACTGACCGGCATTGCCAACTACACCACCTTGAACGTGGCGCACCCGGTGAGCCAGGCGGTGGAAGCACTGCCCGGCACGCGCTGGCTCACCCAATATGTGAATATCGGCGCTGTGGTGGGCCTTGCATCAGTGGTTTTGGTGCTGTTGCTGGCGCAGTCGCGCATTTTCTACGCCATGGGTCGCGACGGCATGATCCCGGCCATGTTCCACGAAGTGCACCCCAAATTCCGCACCCCGGCCAAGAGCTCCATTATCGTGGGCATCTTCTCCGCCATCCTGGCGGGCTTCTTGCCGCTCGACATTCTGGGTCAGCTGGTCTCGATCGGCACGCTGTTGGCTTTCGCCATCGTCTGCGTGGGCGTGATGGTGCTGCGCGTGCGCGCGCCGGACGCCAAACGGCCGTTCCGCACACCCTTCGTTTGGGTCACCGCGCCGCTGGGCATCATCATGTGCCTTTTCATGATCTCCTTCCTGCCCTTCGACACGTTTCTCCGGCTTGTCGGCTGGACCGTGATCGGATTGGCGATCTACTTCCTCTATTCGTCCAAGCGCGCCAAACCCAGCCCTTATGCGATAAAGAGCCAGGCGCGAGGTTAGCGTTATGACCGATGCCCCGGCCAATCTGGTTACGGATCCCGTGATGGCCGAGGAAGTTCAGTTGCACCGCGCGCTCGGGCCGCTGCATCTGACCTTGATCGGCATCGGCGCCACCATCGGCGCCGGCATCTTCGTGATTGCGGGCAATGTCGCGGCCCAGCACGCCGGACCGGCGGTACTACTCTCGTTCCTGATCGCCGCCACCGGCTGCTTCTTCGCCGCGCTCTGCTATGCCGAGTTGGCGGCGATGATCCCGCAAGCCGGCAGCGCCTATACCTACACTTATGCCACCATGGGTCGTTTCATGGCCTGGTTCATCGGCTGGAACATGGTGCTGGAGTACGGCATCTCGGCCTCCGCCGTCGCCGCCAGCTGGACCGGTTACTTCACCAGCCTGCTCCGCGACACGGTAGGCATCCACTTGCCGGCCGCGCTGAGCAATGCGCCACTCGCCTTTACCGATGGCCACCTGG
>DATNGI010000021.1:0-24111 GCA_035605955.1 Rhizomicrobium sp. | reverse complement strand
ATGCGGCGGGCCAGGGCCGCTTCATCCTCGCTCATCGGCCCCAGCGACGTGCCGCGCGGCATCTGGGTGAACTTCCAGTTCCACGATCCCATGGTGCGCATGACGATGCCGCGCGCCTGGGGCGGCACTTCGCGCAACGTCGTGGCCACCGCCTGGGCGCGGTCGATCATGCGGTCGTTGAGGAAGCCCTCATTCTGGGTGACGTTGAAACGGTCGAAATAGGCGGCGACGCCCAGGTTGGACAGCATCACCGCCACGGCGGTGACGGTGATGAGCTGGACGGCAAGCGTGCGGGGCCAAAGCCGGAAACGCATCGTCAGGCGATCTCCGGATCCATGGCGAAGATATAGCCGCCGCCCCACACCGTCTTGATGTAGCGCGGGTTCTTCGGGTCGGGCTCGATCTTCTTGCGCAGGCGGCTGACATGATTGTCGATCGAGCGGTCGAAGAGGTCGGCGTCGCGGCCCTTGGTGAGGTCGAGCAGCTGGTTGCGGGTGAGCGCGATCTTGGGCCGCTCCAGCAACGCCGTCAGCAGCCGGAATTCGCTGGAGGACAGCGGCAGGGCGATGCCGTCGGCGCCGATCAGTTCGCGCTGGCCGGTATCGAGCGTCCAGTCGCCGAAGCGGATGCGCTCGGTCCCCGGCGGGGTCTGGCGCGGCGGCAGGGCCTGGGTCCGGCGCAGCACCGCGGCGATGCGGGCGACCAGTTCACGGGGAGAAAAGGGCTTGGAGATATAATCGTCGGCGCCCATCTCCAGCCCGACAATGCGATCCACTTCCTCGCCCCGGGCGGTGAGCAGGATCACGGGAATCTGCGAGGTCTCGCGGATGGAGCGGCAGAGGCTGAGGCCGTCTTCGCCGGGCATCATGATATCCAGCACGATCAGGTCGATGGCCGCCCCTTTGAGCACCTTGCGGGCGGATGCGGAGTCAGGCGCGGTGGTGGCGCGATAGCCATGCTCGCGCAGATAGCGCGCTAAGGGCTCGCGGATATCCCGGGCATCCTCCACCAGGAGGATGTGGGGCTTGGTTTCGTCTTTGGTCATGGATCGCAATTTTGCGGTCACGGCGCGCCCCCGGCAAACAGGGATTTGTCGCAAATCCTGTCAGGTCCGCAGAGTCTGGGTCATTTGCGCCAAAATCGAAAGGGCTATTTCGGCGGGGCTCTTGGCCCCGATGGCAAGGCCCACCGGCCCTTGGATGCGTTCAAGGCTTTCCGGAGAAAAGCCCCGCGCCGAAAGTCGCTCCAGCCGTGCCGCATGGGTCTTCTTGGAGCCGAGCGCTCCGATATAGAAAGCGGGCGAATTCAGCCCGATCTCCAGCGCCGGATCGTCGATCTTGGGGTCATGCGCCAGGACCACAAGCGCGGACCGGCTGCCCAGCGGGCTCGCGCCCAGCGCCTCTTCGGGCCATTGCGTACAAAGCGAAACTGCCGGAAAGCGCGCTTCGGTCGCAAACGCCGCGCGCGGGTCGATCACGGTGACGGCATAGCCGGCCAACCGCCCCATCGCCGCCAGCGGCTGGGCGATATGAACCGCACCGACCAGCACCAGCGCCAAAGGCGGATTGTGCACTTCCAGAAACCAGGTGCGGCCGTCGATCTCGACTTCGCCGCTGGTATCGCTGCGCGCCGCTTCGCGCGCCCGTAGGCCCAAAGGCGTTTCGTCCGTAGCAGGATCAATCAGGATCTCCTCTCCGGCCGTCCGGTCGAGGGCCCGCACCCAGGCTTTCGCGCCCCGGTTCGTCAGAGCGTCGAGGACGGCGCGTCTCATGGCTCGACCGGCTCGACGAAGATCTGGATGCGGCCGCCACAGGCGAGCCCCACCTCCCAGGCTTGCGCATCCGTCACACCGAACTCGAGCGCGCGGCTTTTGCCGTCCGCGATGGCCGCCAATGCGGCTTCGATCACCGCGCCCTCGATGCAGCCGCCTGATACCGAGCCCAGGAACGCGCCGTCGTCGCGCACCGCGATCTGACTTCCGGTCGGTCGTGGCGCAGAACCCCAGGTGCGAATAACAGTGCCTAGCGCCACCTTGTGACCATCGGTCAACCAGGCAGATGCGATTCGAAGTTCCTCACTCATGATGAAAAGTTTCCGGTGTGCGTCTGAAAGGTACAAGCAGCGGTGATGGGCTGGCGATACAACCCAACGCCGCGTGCAAATTGTAAAGGGAACCGACAAAAACTCATAATCGAACCAAGCACAAAAATATTCCTGCAGCGCTGTTGTAAATTGCGTTCAGAACCCGATTGTTTGTGGCAGGCTTGAGGCAATAACAAGAATAACGGAGACCTTGATGGAGTACGGCGCGCGACCGTCCTCATCCCCAGGGCAAAAGTCAGGGCAAAAATCCGCATCGCGGGAAGCGTCTTCCGCTTCCGAAATCCGCACGATCGAAGGCCAAGTCAAATGGTTCGACTTCGCCAAGGGCTATGGCTTTGTGGCGCCTTTCGACGGCAGTCCCGATATCCTGCTGCACCAAGCCTGTGTCCGCCAGTCTGGGGTCAAGACCGTGAAGGAGGGCGCCACCCTGGTCTGCCAGGTGATCGAGGGACCGCGCGGTCTTCAGGCCAGCCGGTTGATCTCCATCGACAATTCCACCGCCCATCCCGTGCTGGAAGGCGCCCCGCGTCCGCAGCGCTCCATCGCAGTGCCACACGGGCCGTGGCTGGAGGGCCAGGTCAAATGGTTCAACCGGGCCAAGGGCTATGGCTTCCTGTCGCGGGGGCAGGACACATCTGACGTTTTCGTCCATATGGAAACGTTGCGCCGCGCGGGACTGGGCGAATTGCGCGAAGGCCAGCGCGTGCGGTTTCGGCTCGGCGACGGGCCCAAAGGCGAGCTGGCCGCCGAGGTCGAGCCTCTGGGTTAACGGGCGCCCAATTGATTTCCCCGAGACCGGCTTCTAAGCAAAGGACGGCTTTTTAGCGGGAAAAACGATGCGCGCGATCTTACGTCTGTGGTTGGTTCTTCCGGCATTGCTTCTGACAGCCGCTTGCCTGCGGCCGGCCGCCGCCGCGCCGACCCTGCCGGTCGAGACCATCACCATCGATACCAAGAACGGTCCTCACAGCTTTAATGTGGAAATCGCCGCCGATGACGAGAGCCGCGAGCATGGCTTGATGTTCCGCACCGCGATGGCGCCGGATGCGGGGATGCTGTTCGATTTCCACGCGCCGCAGATGGTGAGCTTCTGGATGGAGAATACGGTCATTCCGCTCGACATGCTGTTCGTCCGCGCCGACGGCACCGTCGCCAGGATCAGGGCCAATGCCACGCCCTATTCACGGGAGAATATTCCCGCCGGCGAGCCGGTCCAGCTCGTGATCGAGCTCAATGGCGGGCGCGCCGCCGCCTTGGGCATCATGGAGGGCGCGCGCGTCCACGCACCCCAGCTAGCGGAAAAGAAAGCCAAATAGAGCCGCCTTCGCGGCGCGGTTGCCCCCCGGGGGCCGGACCGTGTAAGGAACCACCGAATTGGCGGATTCCGCCAGCCGGAGCGTAGCGCAGCCTGGTAGCGCATCTGCTTTGGGAGCAGAGGGTCGCGTGTTCAAATCACGCCGCTCCGACCATTCAAATCGCCCGCAAATGCGGACGATTTGAATGGCAAGGCCGGGTGCGCGACAGCGCAGTAAGCCCGGCTGCGGTAGGAAACTGCGCTGCGAGCCCGGCGGGAGCCGGGCGAGGGCGGTTTGCAAATGCCGGACGGTGTTGGAAAACACCGCTGGACAAGGAGAGTCTCAATGCGCGCGCGCATTTATAGACCGGCCAAGAATGCCATGCAGTCCGGCAAGGCCCGGACCAAGGCCTGGCTTTTGGAATATGAGCCGGAAACGGCGCGGGTGCCTGATCCCCTCATGGGCTGGACCAGCTCCAACGACATGCGCCAGCAGGTGGCGCTGGAATTCGAGACCAAGGAGGAAGCGGTTGCCTATGCCGAGAAGCACGGCATTGCCTACCAGGTCTATGAGCCGCATCTGGTCAAGCCCCGGCCCAAATCCTATTCGGACAATTTCCGCTTCGACCGCAAGCAGCCTTGGTCGCACTGAACCTACGACCCCAAGTCCCCAGACTGGCGCGGGGGCCTTCGATCCCAAGACTAATGCGCGAAGCGCCTAGCTAGCCTAGAATAAATCCAAGACTCCGTAGCTCAGCTGGATAGAGCACCTGCCTTCTAAGCCGGTGGTCGTTGGTTCGAATCCAACCGGGGTCGCCAGTTTTCGTTAGCGAGTGAGCGAAGCGAGCGAGCTTACGAAAACTGAGCGCCACCGAGCGCCCGAAGGGCGCGAGTGGGCGCCAGCAGCTCGGTGGTTACCTTAGAAAAACTGAGCGCCACTGAGCGGGCATAGGCCACGACTGGGCGCCAGCCCCCGGCTGGCGCAAGAGCCCCAAAGCCAGCAATTCAACCAAATCTACGAATGCGCCGCTTATGTTCAAGCCCCGGCTGGCGTGGCACGCGAATTGCGGCACCCCGAAATGAGTTCTCTTTTGGGACGGCGACCATGGTTGCAAGTCATGGTTATTGGGACAGCCATAACGGGCGCGGCAGGGCCATGTTTATTGCCTTCGCTCGCCGTGCTGCGTTCTGGATGATAGCGGGATTTTTGGTCGCAAGCGTTCTCTAGGTTCATGCTCTAGAGGGTGAGGCACGAACCAAGCGATTTTTTGCGGCGTTTGCGTCAACTCACTCCGCCGCGATCAGTCTGTTTTGGAG
The DNA here is from genome assembly GCA_035605955.1 of Rhizomicrobium sp. Taxonomy (GTDB): domain Bacteria; phylum Pseudomonadota; class Alphaproteobacteria; order Micropepsales; family Micropepsaceae; genus Rhizomicrobium. The sequence continues at coordinate 19,397 of DATNGI010000021.1, read as the reverse complement.
ATTGTCCACCACCATCGGCGTTTCCCAATCCTGACGTGTGGCTTTTGATTGCCAGCGTTCGGAAACGCGCGCGATCCAGTCGTCGGTATAGAAGGCGTCCGCCGCGGGGCGATTTTCCCAAAGATAGATGCCGACCAGCGATGTGCCGTCTTCCGTGAGGCCATAATATTTGCGGATCAGGCCCGGCACACCCTGATAGCCCGCCGCCGTCGCCTTTATCACGTCCACCGCATGGGTCTTGGTCGTCCCGGCCGGCAGGTTGAAGGTCCACATCACGGTATGCATCTCTACTCCTGTCACTCCGCGGCTTTGCCGATCTCGGTCTTGGCGCTGCGCCGCGCGAAGGCCAGGACATGATGGATGGTCTCCTTGAGGCCAGTGGTGACGACATCGCATTCCGTCGCCTCGATGCTGTCGAGATAGCGCGAGTGATCGTCGCCCAGGCCCCAGAACACCGCCATGATCGACACGCCGGCGACATGCTTGCGCAAGCGGCGCACTTGATAACGCGCATTCTTGTAGGTGCCCGGCTCCAGATAGGAAAGGCACACGACCTGCACCCCGGTGGCATCCAGGCTGTCGATCTGAGCCGCCGAGGCTTGATCCGATGAGGCCACCTGCGCGCCGATGCCATATTTCTCCAGCATGTCCACCAGGAGCAGCGCCGCCGCTTCGTCCAGCGGGCCGCGGCCGGCGATGCAGAGCACCGGCTTGCCCGCGCGCCAGACCGGCGACAATTCCATCCGTCTTATGCCGGTTTCTTCCTTCCGCTCCGACAAATTGAGGACGACGCCCTTGATGGCGTCGCGGATGCGGACCTGGCGCACATGATCCAGCACGCCGCGATTGACGTCGGCCTGCGCCAGCATCAGGGCCTTGGCCACCACTTCGTCGTAATAGGCCGCGAGCGTGCTATGGCGGAGGAATTCCTCCGCATCCTCTGTCGCTTCGTCCGGGTCCTCCGCCAGCATGCGCAGATAGAGGCTCTCCTCGGTCTTGAGCGCGGGCGTGTCGCCCAGCATCACGTCCAGGAATTCCAGGCTTTCGATATGGCGGCCCAGCACTACGAAACACATGGTAAGCGGGGTGGAGAGCAAAAGGCCCACCGGCCCCCACAGCCAGGTCCAGAACACCGCCGCCACCACCACAGCGACGGCCGAAAGCCCCATGCTGCGGCCATAGACAAAAGGCTCGATCATTTGACCGATTATGGCTTCGACGCCGCCGAACAGCGCCATCACCCAAATCAGCATCGACCAGCCCGGATCCACCGCCACGGCCAAGAAGGCGGGAAACAGGAAGGCGATGGGCACGCCGACGTAAGGGACGAAGCGGAACATCATGCCCATCAGGCCCCACAGGCCCGCATTGGGGATGCCGATCAGCCAGAGCCCGATGCCGATGGTGCAGCCGAAACAAGCATTGATGATGGTCTGAAGCGCCAGATAGCGCGAAAGCCTGGTGGCGGCTTCGTCCAGCGCCACCGCCGTGCGCTGCATGTCACGCGATCCCGCCAGCCGCACGAAACGATCCCTGAGATCGTCCTTCTGCAGCATGATGAAGGCGACGAACACCAAAACCAGCGCCAGGGTGGCGAGTGGCTCCAAGAGGGGCCCCAGGATAGTCTGCGCCACTTCCCAGGGCGCTACCGACTGACGGCGGATTTCGACCGGCACGGGCTTTTCCGCCTGCGGCGCGCTGGCCTGGGCCTGTGGCTCGCGCGCCCCGGTGATTTGGTCGGCCAGCGCCTCAAGGGTCTGATTGAGGCGGGCGATGGTGCCATGGCCGCTAGCGCCCCGGATGGACTGGATCTTGTGGCCGATATTGGTCTGGTAGCGGGGAAGATCGGCAGCCAGGCCCGCAAATTGAGAGCCGACAAAGGTGCCCACCGCCGACAAAATCACCAACGCCAGCACCAGGCTCAGGATCACGGCGGGGAAATGGCCCAGCTTCAGGTGACGTAGCAGCCCCACCAGTGGCGCGATGGCGAAAGACATCAAGACCGCAAGCGCCAGGGGCATCAGCACCGGGCGGCCGAAATAGAGCCCGCACACCACCACGGCCGCGATCACCGCCATCATGAATTTCGGCGTCAGGCTATCGGTCGCGGGCGGGCGCGGGGGCATCGGCCAAATTGCTCCAGGGCCGCGATCGGCGCAGCCTTCCCCAAGTATAGCGCAGGAAAATGACCTTGGTTCAGGCCAGTTGACGGAAGAAACAGCTTGGCGCCCCGGTGTGGCAAGCCGGACCCAGTTGATCCACCTTCAAAAGCACCACGTCGCCATCGCAATCGACCAGCGCCTCGACCAGCCGCTGGGTATGCCCGCTGGTTTCGCCTTTCTTCCAAACTTTCTGGCGGGAGCGGGACCAGTAGGTGACTTCCCGGGCGGATAACGTGGCCTGCAACGTCTCGCGGTTCATCCATGCCATCATCAGGACCTGGCCGGTGGCGGCGGACTGGGCGATGGCCGGCACCAGCCCACGCTCGTCGAACTTCACGGCGGCGAGGAAGGCGGCCTCTGTCAGGGTGTCTGTCACGTCTTGTCCTTCAGGCGCGCGAATCCATCTTCCAGATCGGCGATCAGATCACCCGCATCTTCCAGACCGGCATGGATGCGCAAGACCGGTCCTTTGGCGGCAAAGGGTTCGGCCGTGCGATGGATGTGACTGGGGAGGATTAGGCTTTCAAAGCCGCCCCAGGAATAGCCGATGCCGAAATGCTGCAACCCGTCCACGAAGCGCGCGACGGCCTGTTCCGACGCGGGCGTCAGTTCGAAAGCGAACAGTCCCGAGGCCCCCTTGAAGTCCCGCTTCCAAATGGCATGGCCCGGATCGTCCGGGAGCGCCGGATAAAGAATGCGCATCACTTCCGGCCGAGCGGCAAGCCATTTCGTCAGCGTCAATGCGGTTTCCTGGTGGCGTTTGAGACGCACCGCAAGGGTACGAAGGCCGCGCAGCGCCAGGAAGCAATCATCGCCGCTGGCAGCGAGGCCCATATTGCCATGCGTTTCCTTTAGCCGCGCGGCATGGCTCTGATTGCCGCTGACATAGCCGATGGTGACGTCGGCGTGGCCGCCCAGATATTTGGTGCCGGCCTGGATCGAAAGGTCCACGCCATGGCCATGGGCGTCGAACAGAAGCGGCGTCGCCCAAGTATTGTCCATCAAGACCGAGGCGCCATGCGCATGCGCCGCCTTGGCAATGGCGGGGATGTCTTGAATCTCGAAAGTGAGCGAGCCGGGGCTTTCGCAGAACACCGCTTTGGTGTTGGGCTTCAGCAACGGCGCGATATCGGCGGTGGGCGCATAATAGCTGGTTTCGACGCCCATGCGCTTCAGCGTGGTGTCGCAGAATTGGCGCGTGGGACCATAGGCACTGTCGGTCACCAGGAGATGATCGCCACTTCCCACCACCGACAAAAGTGCGGTGGTCACCGCATTCAAGCCCGACGGCACCAGCACGACTTGCGCGCCGCCTTCCAGCGCACCGATGGCATCCTCCAGGCTTTGCGAGCTTGGCGTTCCGCGCCGGCCATAGCTGTAGCGCTGGGCGCCCGGCTTCAGGCTCGCCACATCCGGAAACAGGATGGTCGAGGCGCGATAGACCGGCGTGTTGACCGCGCCGAAATGCTCGCGGCTCATGCGGCCGGTGCTGGTGACTTTGGTCTCGGGTTTGTCGCTCTTCATGCCTGATCGTTTAGCAGATCGCGCAGGGGCCGCTCCAGCGCCCATATCATCACACCTGATATGGTGCCGACGCAGGCGATGAGCAAGACGTTGGGCGCGTTCACGTGGCTTTTTGCGCTCGGCGCTTCAGCCAGCCGTACAGAAGAACGATCAGGCCGACGAAGCCCAGCACGCCGACAGCGTCGGCCGGAAAGGAAGAACCGACAATGGCCAGAGGCGCATCCTTGTTGAAGCCCACAATGAGGCCGGCATTGAGCACGCCGAACAGGCTCTCGCCCACGATCATGCCGGAGGCGACCAGCACACCCAGACGCTCGGCATGCTCACCGCGTATGCTGCGATTATAAAGCCAGCCGATCACGGCTCCGACCACCACGGGAAGCGTGGCTTCCATGGGAAGATAAATCCCTAAGCCCACCGCCAGCGGCGGAATACGCAGCAGCTTGGCCATGCGCAAAATCTCATCCAGGAGCACGATGCCTGCGCCGACCGCGGCGCCGATTTCGATCATGTTCCAGTTGAGCTTGCCGCCGATCACCCCTTGCGCAAGCGCCGCCATCAGATTGGCCTGTGGCGCCGCCAGCGGCTGGGACGTGACGGTGTGAAGATTGGCGGCGCCGGCAAAGCCGTACGCTTGGGCCAGAAGATTGAGCACGACGGGCACGGTGACAGTGGCCGCAGCCACGCCCGCCAGCAACGCCACTTGCTGACGCCAGGGCGTCGCGCTCACAAGTTGCCCGGTCTTCAAGTCCTGCAGATTGTTGTTGGAGCTGCAGGCCACCGCGAACAGGATCGCGGTGATGAAGAGCGCGATGGCGACCAGAGGCTTGGCGCCGCCACCGCCGAACAGGACCGCCAGACCCAGCGCTGTGCCCACCACCGCCAGGATGCCGACGCCCGAGATGGGGCTGTTGGAGGATCCGATCAGGCCCGCCATATAACCGCAGATGGCGGAGACAAAAAAACCGCCGGCGAGAATCAAAGGTATCGAGAAAAGCGCGATGCCAAATGCTGAGCCGGTCAGACCTGCTTCGCCGCTGAACCGCCAGACTAACCAAGTGGTGATCGCCGTCGAAATCAACCCGATTGCTAGGATGAAGGGAAAGGGCATGTCGCGATCTGTCTGGTCGGCAGCGCCTATCGCACCCGTGTTGGCGCGCATCGTAGCCTTCAGACCGCTGACGATCGGTCCCATGGTGCGAAGCAAAGACCAGATGGCGGCGACTGCCATCGCGCCCGCGCCCATGAAGCGCACTTCATTGCGCCAGATGCCGCTGACGAAGCTTGCCAGATCGCCCTGTGTCGGCGTCATGGCCGTGAGCAATGGCACAGCCCCGGCCCAGGCGATCAGAATACCCACCAGCATGGCGAGGCCCACGGAAATGCCTACCAGATGACCGGCGCCCACCAGCGCCAGGGAAAAAGAGAAACTGTAGCCGGTTGCTGCTGCTCCGCCGAGGCGGAAGAAACCGCGGGCGCCGTCGGCGGCCAGCCGCATCGCGGTCGCGACCGTGAGCCCGGCGGCGCCCAGCGCGCCATAGGTCACGGCTAGCAGGCCTTCGCGCGCTTGCGGATTTTCCGCGCGCATGTCCGAGCCCACCTTGAGCACTTCGGCAGCAGCAAGGCCTTCGGGGTAGGGAAGATCGGATTGCGTCACTAAAGCGCGGCGGAGCGGGATCGTAAAGAGCACGCCCAGTACGCCGCCCGCGGCGCAGAGAAGAAAGGACGTCCAGAACGGAAAACCGGTCCACCAGCCGATGATCACAAGGCTGGGCAAGATGAAGATCACCGAGGAGAGCGTGCCTGCCGCGGAACAGACAGTCTGGACGATATTGTTCTCGCGGATATTGGAGCCGGAAAACAGACCCAGAAACGCCATCGAGATCACGGCGGCGGGAATGGAGGTGGCGATGGTCAGCCCCACCTTCAATCCCAGATACATATTGGCGGCGGTGAAGGGGAAGGTGAGTGCTACGCCGAGCGCGATGCCGCGCCAAGTGAGTTCTTTGCTTTCGGTTTTCATGCGCGCGCGCCCCGAGCTACCCGCGCCGACTTTGCCCGCAATCGAGGCTTAGGGCAATTCCACGAAGCGTTCCTCGCGGGCGTAGGGCTTGAAACCCATGCGCTGATAGAGCGGCAACGCCCGGGGATGATCCAGGGTACAGGTGTTGACCAGGAGCTTGGAGATCGGCTGGGACCAGGCGCTCATGCAGGTCTGGTAGAGAAAGAAATAGCCCAGCCTTTTGCCGGTGGCTTCCGGGGTGAGGCCAAAATAAGCGACATTGGCGGTGCCGTCGGCGCGGAAATCCAATTCCGCCATGCCGGCCGGGGTTCCTTCCGTGTACAGAACATAAAGATGGTTGCTGGGCGCCTGGATGATTTCGGCCAGCTTCTCATCGCTGATCTTCTTGCGGTCCACCCAAAGATATTTGCCGCCGACGGTATCGTAGAGATAGCGGTAGAAATGGACCGGTGGACGCTCGCTCTTAATGTAGGCGATCTTGCCGCGCGGCAAGGGCGGCGGCATCACTTGAGGCTTGGTCGTCATCTCCAGGAAGGTGACGGTCATGGGGATGCGGCGCGAACTTTCGGTGGACGGCATCAGGCCGGGCCCATCACGATCGGGGCATCGTCGCGGCCGCCCCATTCAGTCCAGGAGCCGTCATAGACGGCGACTTGGCGCGCACCCAACTTCTCCAGTGCCAGCATCACCACAGCGGCGGTGACGCCGGAACCGCAGCTGGTGATAATGGGTGCGCGTAGATCCACGCCTTTTTCAGAAAAAAGCTTTTGCAAGGCCCCATCGTCCTTGAGCTTGCCGTCGCTGGTCAGAACCGAGCGATAGGGGAGGTTGGCGGCGCTGGGCATATGGCCGGATTTGAGGCCTGCGCGGGGTTCGGGCTCGGTTCCTTCGAAGCGGGGCGCGCTCCGCGCGTCTAGAATCTGTGTCTTGCCCAGCGCGCTTTTCACGCCGGCAAAGTCACGCACCAGCGCCGGATTGAATCGCGCCGTGAAATGCGCCGGCTTTGGCGCTGCGGCCCCGCATTCCAGCGCGCCACCCGCCGCCTTCCACGCCGGCAAGCCGCCATCCAGCACCGCGATCTTGTCATGGCCCATCGCCTTGAAGGCGAACCAGACCCGCGCCGCGGAAAAAAGGCCGGATGTGTCATAGACCACGATCATATCGCTATCGTTGATCCCAAGCGCGCCGGCGTCGCGGGAAAATTGCTCCGGCGTGGGCAGCATATGCGGCAGTGGCGACGAATGATCCGAAAGCGCGTCGATGTCATAGAACAGTGCGCCGGGAATATGCGCGGCCTCGAATTCTTTTCTGGGGTCGCGCTTGTCGGCGGGCATGTACCAGGAGGCGTCCAGCACACGCACCTTGTCCAAATTCTGTTTCAGCCATTCGGCGGAGACGATCTCGCTCATGGGGCAAACGGGACAGCGATCGGGTCGCGCTTTTCCGTCAGCCAGCGCGGCGCGGGCAGTCCCTTTCCTTTCAGGAATTCCGGGTTGAACAATTTGCTCTGATAGCGGTTGCCGGTATCGCAGAGCATGGTGACGATGGTGTGCCCGGGGCCTAAGTCGCGCCCCATGCGGATGGCACCGGCGATATTGATGCCGGAGGAGCCGCCCAGGCAGAGACCTTCCTCTTCCAGAAGCTCGAAGATGATCGGCAGAGCTTCGTCGTCGGCAATTTCATAGGCGTCGTCGATGGGCGCGCCTTCAAGATTGGCCGTGACCCGGTTTTGGCCGATCCCTTCTGTAACGGAGGAGCCGTGTGCTTCCAGTTTGCCAGTCTTGATCCAGGAATAGATCGCCGCGCCCAAGGGATCGGCGGCGGCGATGCGGATGTTCGGATTCTTCGCTTTCAAAGCCATCGCAACGCCGGCGAGCGTGCCCCCGCTTCCTACTGCGCAAGTAAACCCATCGACCTTGCCACCAGTCTGGTTCCAAATCTCCGGGCCGGTGGTTTCGATATGGGCTTGGCGGTTGGCGATATTGTCGAACTGGTTGGCCCAGATCGCACCATTCTTTTCCGTCTTCGCCATCTCCTCCGCCAGCCGTCCCGACAGCCGCACATAATTGTTGGGATCGCGGTACGGCTTGGCGGGCACTTCGATCAACTCCACGCCCATCAAGCGCAGCGCATCCTTCTTTTCCTGGCTCTGAGTTTCGGGGATCACGATCACAGTCTTGAAGCCCAGCGCGTTCGCGACCATCGCCAGTCCAATGCCTGTATTGCCCGCGGTGCCTTCCACGATGGTGCCGCCGGCACGAAGTGTGCCTTTGGCGATGGCGTCGCGGATGATGAACAGCGCAGCACGGTCTTTGACCGACTGGCCGGGATTGAGGAATTCGGCCTTGCCCAGAATTTCACAACCGGTTTGATCGGAAGCGTGTTTGAGGCGGATCAACGGCGTGTTGCCGATCGCCGCGATGACATCCGGGAGCGCCATGTGGGAAATTTAGAGGGCGGCGGGGGGCGCTTCAACCCTTGAGCGCCTTGAAGGCTTTGAGCGCGCGGTCGCGGCCTTCCGCCAAATCCACAATAGGTTTGGGATAATTGCCCCCGGGCGCGGGCATGGCCTAGGGCCGGATTCGGCTCAATCTTTGGCGAGCCGGGCGCATTCGCCGTGCCGGAAGCAGGGCATGACATGATCGTTGACCATGCCCACGGCTTGGGCAAAGGCGTAGGAAATCACCGGACCGCAGAAACTAAATCCCCGCTGCTTCAGATCGCGCGCCAGATTTTCGCTCATCTCGCTTTGGGCGGGAATCTGGTCGCGGCGCTTGAAGCGGTTGTCCACCGGTTTGCCATCGACATGCTTCCAGATGAAATCGCGGAAGCCGCCCGGCTCCTGTTCGATCTCAAGCCAAAGGCGCGCGCCTTTGATCGCGGCCTCGATCTTGGCGCGGCTCCGGATGATGCCGTCATTTTTCAACAACCGGTCTATATCCCGCGCACCGAGGCGGGCGATGCGGTGAGGATCGAAATTCTGGAAGGCTTTGCGGAAATTGTCGCGCTTGCGCAGGATGGTGATCCAACTCAGACCAGCCTGGAAACCATCCAACACCAGTTTTTCGTAAAGCGCGCGGCCGTCATATTCCGGCACGCCCCATTCTGTGTCGTGATACGCGACATAGAGGGCGTCTTCACCCGGCCAATGGCAGCGTTCCTTTTGTTTCATGCCTTCAGCCATTCCGGTATCGCCACCGTCACCGGAATGGTACCGGCCTTCAATGACGCTTTGCCCTGCTCCAAGCGATCAAGCCTGACCAGCGCGAAAGCTTCAAGCCCGTAGGTGGAAAGGATCTCGCCGATTTCCATGTCCCCCGCCAGAATTTTCTCGCCCGCTTGTGGCAAGGCGCGGTCGGCGCGCAAGGCGAGAATGCGCTTCTTCGCCGTGCCGCGATGCTTCATGCGCGACGTCAATTCCTGGCCGACATAACAACCCTTTTCGAAAGAGACGCCGTGCAACTCTTCCAACCCGGCATCGAGGGCGAAGATCGCGCCGCTGCCGAAATCCACACCCTCGGGCACGCCCAACTCCAGCCGCCGCGCGTGATAAGCGGCAGGACCTTCCAGAAAATCCGGCATCTCGGCCAGCGCACCGATGCTGCGCGGTCCCAAATCCGCGAGCCTGGGATCTGGAAAGGTAACGGCGCGCTCGGCCGGCCGGCCGGAAAGGCCGGCATAGACCGACAATTGCGGCCGAATCGCGATACCGATCTTGGCGCGCAGCCGGTACATGCTCAGCCGTTTCACCAAAGCCTCGGCACTCTCAGCCGCGCAATCCAGAAGAAGCGCGCCATCGCCTTCCGTCACCAGAAAATCGAACAGGATCTTGCCCTGCGGCGTCAGCAGCGCGGCATAGAGGCCGGCGCCCGGCGCAAGGCGGTTGATATCGTTGGTGACCAGGCCCTGGAGAAATTCGCGGGCTTCGGCGCCCTCCAACGCGACAATGGCACGGTCCGTAAGGTGAACAGGTTCCATAGCGTCGAAGTAACCCTCCCAGGCAAGGTTGCCAAGGTGGCGGGGAGGAGCTAACCCAAGCCCCGCATGGGTGACAGTTTTGATTTGCTGATCCGGGGGGGCATCGCCGCCACGCCGAATGGTATTGCCCCCGCGGATATTGGGGTCATCGGTGGCCGTATCGCCGCCATCGGCAGCCTTTCCAACACCAAGGCGGCGGAGATTTTCGAAGCCAAGGGACTCCATGTGCTTCCCGGCGCTATCGACAGCCAGGTGCATTTCCGCGAGCCGGGCAACGAGCATAAGGAAGACCTCGAGACCGGCAGCCGCGCTGCCATCCTGGGCGGGGTCACTGGCGTTTTCGAGATGCCCAACACCAGCCCGCCCACTACCAGCCGCGCCGCCATTGAGGACAAGCTCGCCTGCGCCAAAGACCGGATGCATTGCGACTATGCCTTCTATGTCGGTGCCACCCCAGCCAATGTCGGCGCGCTGGCGGAGCTGGAGCGGTTGCCCGGTGTGTGTGGCGTCAAAGCGTTCCTGGGATCCTCCACGGGCTCGCTGCTGCTCAATCACCCCGAAGATATTCTGGCGGCGTTGAAGGCGGGCCATCGCCGCATGGCGGTGCATTCCGAGGACGAAGATCGTCTGGTCGCGCGCAAATCTTTCGCCGAGCGCGGCAAGCCTTGGACCCATCCGGTTTGGCGTGACGCGGAAGCGGCACGGACTTCCACAGAGCGCGTGCTCGGACTGGCGAAACAGGCCGGCCGCCGCTTGCATGTGCTGCATGTCACCACGGGCGACGAAATTCCCTTGCTCGCCGCCGCCAAGGATTTCGCCACCGCCGAGACAACGCCCCAGCATCTGACGTTGAGCGCGCCGGAATGCTATGAGCGGCTGGGCGCTTACGCGCAGATGAACCCGCCGATCCGGGACGAAAGCCACCGCCAGGCGCTGTGGAAAGCGGTGCGTGACGGCGTGATCGATGTCATCGGCTCCGACCATGCGCCGCACACACGCGAAGAAAAAGAGAAGACTTATCCCGATACGCCGTCGGGCATGCCCGGCGTGCAAACGCTGGTGACGATCCTTTTGGATCACGTCAACAAGGGCAATTTGACTTTGGAGCGTTTCGTCGATCTCACCGCGTCCGGGCCACAGCGGATTTTCGGCTTGGCGGGTAAGGGACGCATCGCCCGGGGCTATGATGCCGATTTCACCATCGTGGACATGGGGCTGACGCGCACCATCGAGAACAAATGGATCGCTACGCGTTCCGGCTGGACGCCGTTCGACGGCATGAAGACCAAAGGCTGGGCCGTGGCCGCAGTTCTGCGCGGAGCGTTTGTCATGCGCGACTTCGCCTTAACGCAGGCGGCATCAGGCAAGCCGCTTCGCTTTGTCGAAACCTCGGCTTGATTTCGCGGCTTGGCGGTTTGATGCAAATTCCGTTCGCTTCCCTTTTCTGCCAAGGCCGCCGATGAATTTCCTCATCTATGTCTTGTCCGGCGTTATCATGGGGCTGATCGCGGCAGTTCCCATCGGGCCGGTCAATCTCATCTGCATCCGGCGCACCTTCGCATTCGGTCCGGTCAATGGATTCGTTTCCGGCTTGGGCGCGGCGCTGGGGGACGGTCTTTTCGCGGTCATCACCTTTTTCGGCCTCACCTGGATTGCGCAGCTGATCCAAAGCTACGATTCCATTATCGAGGTGGTGGGCGGCGCGCTTCTGGTCTGGTTTGGGGTTCACACCGTACTAGCGCCTGTCGTCGGCAAGGTGGAAGACAGCGACAAGAATGACAGCGGCGCTTCAAATCTGGTGCGCGCCATGGCGTCGAGCTTCGTCCTGACCATCACCAATCCCGCCACCTTGATCGCGTTTGCGTCCATGTTCGCGAGTTTCCATGCCTTGGTGGGCGGCGCCAATTCCTATGGCGATGCCAGCCTGGTCGTGGCGGGCGTGGTCGGGGGGTCGGCCGGCTGGTGGTTGTGCCTGACCACGGTGATCGGCTTGTTCCATACCAAGATCACCGACGGCGCGGTCCGGGTGATCAACCGGGGTTCCGGCGTGCTGGTGGTGCTGTTCGGTCTGGCGGTTCTGATCCATGTCAGCATGAAAACTTTCGGCCTCGGCGGTTGAACGCCAAAAAATGCCCGAATCCTTGCTTTCTCTGGCGGCAAGGCCCTGTTCCGGCCAGGGCGGGGCGCGCTAAAACTCCAGGTGCGGATGGGAGATGGACATGAAGGCTTTAACCCTGTTTTCGGTCGTTATGGCTCTGTGCTGGCCGGCGCTTGCGATGGCCCAGCAGCAGCAGACGCCTGCGCCCACGGCCGATCCGGCGCTGAGCGCCCAGGCCAACGCGACTTTTCTGGCCGCCAACGCCAAGAAGCCCGGCGTGATCGTCAAGCCCGACGGCCTGCAGATCAAGATCGTGCAAAGCGGTTATGGCAAGCGGCCGGCCGCCACCGACACGGTGCAGGTCTATTACACAGGCTCGCTGATCAACGGCAGCGTGTTTGACGGTACCTCGCCAGGTCTTCCGGCTTCGTTCAAGGTCAGCCAGGTGATCCCCGGTTGGATCGAGGCGCTGCAGCTGATGCGCGAAGGCGATCATTGGCAATTGGTGATCCCGGCCAGCATCGGCTATGGCTCGCGCGGCGCCGGCAAGGCCATTCCGCCGGACCAGACGCTGGTGTTCGACATGACCCTGCTCTCCACCACGCCGGCGCCCAGGCGAGGCGAGCCCGGTTATATCCCGGATCCCAACGATCCCGAGGACAAGAAAGAGCAATAGGACCGCGTGTGACACGCCTTGGTCAGTTCCTGCGCCGGCGGGCCCATCATGGTGGCCGTTTGCGCATCGTGATCGCGCTTTTCATGGTAGTGAACGCAAGTGCGCTCTTCTGGGCGAGCCGCGACTATACTGTGGTGGCACCCGATTGGGACGGCCAGGTGCGCGGCATCGGCTACAATCCCAGCCATCTGTTTCGCGCCAGCGATCAATTGCATGTCACGCCGGAGCATATCGACCGCGATCTGGGGCAGCTCTCCCATGTCACCGGCCATATCCGCACCTATACGGTGGATGGCGGCATGGACAAGGTGCCAGAAGTCGCCCGCCGGTATGGCATGACGGTGTCACTGGGCATTTGGATCAGCCCTGACCTTAAAAAGAATGACGAGCAGATCGACCTAGCGATCAAGACCGCCTTGGCCAACCGCCGGGTTATCGATCGCGTCATCGTAGGCAACGAGACGCAGCTCTTCGGTTATGTATCGATCCAGCAGCTGGACGCCTACCTCGATCGCGTGCGTGCAGCCTTGCCTGCCCGTATCAAGGTCACGACCGCGGAAACCTGGTCGACCTGGGTGGTGGTCCCGGAAGTCGCCAAGCATGTGGACGTCATTTTCGTTCATCTCCTGCCTTATTGGGAGAATGTCCATATCAACGCGGCGCTACGGTTCCTGGGAACGCATTACGACATCACCGAGCAGACTTTTCCCGGCAAGCCGATCATCATCGGCGAAGCGGGTTGGCCTTCTGAAGGCCATACGCGGGGCTCGGCGGAAGCATCTGTCGCCAACGAAGCCTATTTCGCACGCGCCTTCATCCAGTACGCCCAGGAAAAGGGCTATGATTATTATATTTTCGAGGGTTTTGATCAGCCCTGGCACACGGGCGAGGGTGCGGTTAACGCCTATTGGGGTCTGTTTGACGCCACCGGGCATGCCAAGTTCGGTTTTACCGGCATGTTGCGCAGCTTCCCGGAATGGCGCGGTTACGCCCTGTTGGCTGCAGTCCTCACGCTCTCGCTGGGTCTGCTGATCCTGGGGCGGATGCCGCGCGTGCGCCAGACCGGCTATCTGGTGATGGGCGGGTTGGTGGCGCTGGTCTCGACCGGATTGCTGGTGCTGATCGACGCCACGGCGTTGGTCTATATCGATCCCACCGATGTCGCCGCCATGATTGCCATGTCGCCCTTGGTGCTGCTCGCTTGCGCCATCATCTTGACGGAAGGCATCGAGCTGGCGGCCTCGCTCTGGCGCGTGGATCGCCGGTTGGTGCCGGCTGCGATTGCGGAAAAGAGCCCGCGCGTCTCGATCCATCTGCCCACCTACAATGAACCCCCTCAGATGGTGATCGAAACCATCAATGCGTTGGCCAGATTGGACTACGATGATTTCGAAGTGATCGTGCTGGACAACAACACGCCCGATCCTTTGGTGTGGCGTCCGGTGGAGGCGCATTGCAAGATGCTGGGATCGCGTTTCCGTTTCTTTCATTTCGACAATGTCAAAGGCTTCAAGGCCGGCGCGCTCAACCGGGCGCTGGCGCTGACGGATCCCGGCGCCAGCCATGTGGCGGTGATCGACAGCGACTATCAGGTCGAACCTTTCTGGCTGCGCCGGGCCATGCCGCTCTTTGCATCCCCCGCCATCGCGTTGGTGCAGGGGCCGCAGGATTATCGCGATGCCGGGCAGAATCTGTTCAAGGCGATGGCGTATGAGGAATATCGCGGCTTCTTCCACATCGGCATGGTGGAACGCAATGAGCACAACGCCATCATTCAACACGGGACTATGACTATCGTCGCCAAGACGGCGTTGGAGGAAGTGAGCGGCTGGAGTGACTGGTGCATCACCGAGGATACCGAGCTCGGTCTCAAACTGTTCGAAGCCGGTTACGAGGCCGCCTATATTTCCCAGACCATGGGGGCAGGGCTGGAGCCGGACACGCTGGAAGCCTTCATGACCCAACGCTACCGCTGGGTCTATGGCGCGATGCAAATCATGAAGCGCCACGCACGGGAGATTTTCCTGGGCGGCTCGGGCCTCTCCTGGGAGCAGCGCTATCAATTCCTCTCGGGCTGGCTGCCTTGGATTTCCGATGGTCTGGGCATGATGGTGACTTTGACCGCGTTGGTCTGGACCGGGCTGATGTGGGTGGCGCCCAGCTATATAGATGTGCCCATGCCGGCCTTGTCGGCGGCGGCGATGGCGCTGTTCGCCACCAAGCTGATCAAGACGATGCTGCTTTATCCGCCCAAGGTCCGCTCGGGATTTCTGGGCGCCTTGAAAGCTTCGGTGGCGGGGCTCGCCTTAACGCACACCGTGGGCAAGGCGGTCTGGACGGGGCTTCTGACGGGCGGCAAGCCTTTCATGCGCACGCCCAAATGCGAAGATCCGGCCAAGTTCAGCCAGGTGCTGCGTGTGGTCTGGCAGGAAACCGCCCTTTTTGTGGGGTTGCTGGCGGCGATGGTGTCGATGGGCTTCGACCGCGGCTTCGAGGATCCGGCCATCACGCTCTGGATGGTGATGCTGGGCGTGCAGAGCCTGCCTTATGCCGCGACCTTCATCACGGCTTCGATCAGCGCCATGTCCAACAAGAAACCGCAAGCTGCGCTGGTGTCGGAGCCTGCTTTGCCAAAGGCTGCCTAAAGGCGGGTTACAGGCGGCACGGTCTTTCCCGGATTGAGAATATTCTTGGGATCGAACGCGGCCTTCAGCGCGCGCATTGCATCCAGTTCCTCGCTGGATTTGTAGCGCGGCAGAAGATCGCGCTTCAGCCGGCCGATGCCATGCTCTGCGCTGATCGAGCCCGCATAAGATTTCACGATGTCATGCACGGTGAGCTGGACTTCGTCCCATTCCTCGGCGAAGGCGGTGTCCTGACCCGGCGGCGCGTTGAAATTGAAATGCAGATTGCCATCGCCCATATGGCCGAAACAGACAGGGCGCGCGCCGGGGAATCTTGCCACCACCGCCGCTGTCGCTTCCGCGATGAAGGCCGGAATCGAGGCCACCGGCACGGAGATGTCGTGCTTGATCGAGACGCCTTCGCGCTTCTCCGCCTCCGACATGCTTTCGCGCATGTGCCAGAAGCTTCGCGCTTGCGCCTGGTTCTGGGCCACGACCGCGTCCGTCACCAGATCCTGAGCCATGGCCTCTTCCAGCGCCGATTGGGTGAGCGCTTCCAGGTTGGCGCCTGCGCCGCCTGAGATCTCCATCAGAACATACCAGGGCGCGGCCGCCGAAAGCGGGTCGCGCGTACCGGGGATGTGGCGGAGCACCAGCTCCAGGGTCTGCCGCGAAATGAGTTCGAAAGATGAGAGGAGCCCGCCGGTGCTGGTTTGCATATGGCCCAGCAGGGATAATGCCGCCGAAGGTGAGGGCAACGCCGTGAACGCCGTCGTCATCTGAACCGGTTGCGGGAAAAGTTTGAGGCTGGCGGCGGTGACGATACCCAGCGTGCCTTCCGCGCCGATGAAGATCTGCTTGAGGTCGTAGCCGGTATTGTCCTTGTGCAAACTTTTCAGCATCGGCAGCACCCGGCCGTCCGCCAGGACCACTTCGAGCCCCAGCACCAGCGCCCGCATCATGCCGTAGCGCAGCACATGATTGCCGCCGGCATTGGTCGAGATGTTACCGCCGATGGTGCAACTGCCTTCCGAACCCAAAGTGAGCGGAAAAAGCAGATGCGCCGCTGACGCTGCATCCTGCGCTTGTTTCAAAGTGACACCCGCTTCCGCTGTCAGGGTCATCCCCGGCGCATCCAGGTGACGGATGCGATTGAGGCGCCCCAAACTGAGCAGCACCTCGCCATGCAACGGGATCTGGCCGCCCACCAATCCGGTATTGCCGCCTTGCGGCACGATGGGCGTGCCGGTCTCATGACAGATGGCCAGAATGGCGGAGACCTGTTCGGTGGTGGCGGGCCTCAAGAGCAAGGCGCTCTTGCCATGGGCGCGGCCGCGCCATTCCTCCAGATATGGTGCGATCTCGCGCGCATCCTCGGTAAAGCCGTTCGGGCCTGCTGCGTCTTTCAACCGGTCGAACGTCGCGCGCATGTCAGCTCCTTGGCGCCGCGGCGCGGCGCAAGCGATCGTTGATGGCTTCGCCCAAGCCGGTTTCGGGTATCGGCATCACGGCGATACGCGACGCATGCTTGTCCATAGCGCGCAGCATGGCGAAGAGATTGGCGGCCGCTTCGCGCAAATCGCCATGGGCGCTGAGATTGAGTGTGGCGTCGGCGCAGGGGCCGAAACCCAACAACGCTTCCCCTGGCTCAGCGTGTCGCGCATCGAGGCGCAAAGCAGCGCGGGGCGCATAATGGCTCTCCAACTGTCCGGGAGAGCGGACGGTTTCATCAGCTTGCGCCAGCGTCCCGGCGACGGCTTCGATCTCCTGCCGCGCGATGGCGCCGGGGCGCAGAAGGACGGGTCGGCCGCCGTCAAAACCAATCACGGTCGATTCCAGGCCCAAGGATGCAGGCCCGCCATCAAGAATAAGGTCCACGGAGTCGTGGAAGCCCTCCTCGACGTGCAAGGCCGTGGTCGCGCTGACCTTGCCTGAAGGATTGGCACTGGGGGCGGCGATGGGGCGATCCGTCGCGTGCAGCAAGGCTTTGGCGGTCGCATGGGCGGGCATACGCAACGCGACCGTGTCCAGGCCCGCGCTCACCAATTCTGAAAGCGGGGAGTGTTTTTTGCGCGGCAGGACCAGGGTCAGCGCGCCGGGCCAGAATTTTTCCGCCAGTCTCAGTGCCAGGTGCGAGAAATCCCCATGCCGTTCCGCGGCTTCGAAATCCGCCAGATGCACGATCAGGGGATTGAAACGGGGCCGCCCCTTGGCGGCGAAGATATCCGCCACGGCCTTGCCATTGGTGGCGTCGGCGCCCAGGCCGTAGACCGTCTCGGTCGGGAACGCGACCAGCTTGCCCTCGCGCAGCAGAGCTGCAGCGCGCGCTATAGCGGCGGGCGTTACCGGCGAGATATGGCCGAGCAGGCTTTCCATGTCGGCCTTTTAGCGGGTCGCCGGGCCCAGCGTCAGCTTTTCTTTGGCCCGCGCGGACCTTTGGCGCGGGACGCGATCTTGGTTACAGTTCCAGGCTTGTGATCGAAAGCCCGACATGTCCCTCAAAGGCAAAACCCTTTTCATCACCGGCGCCAGCCGAGGGATCGGGCTTTCCATCGCGCTGAAGGCGGCGCGCGACGGCGCCAATGTCGCCATTGCCGCCAAGACCGCCGAGCCGAACCCGAAGCTGCCGGGCACCATCTTCACGGCCGCGGCCGAGATTGAGAAGGTGGGCGGGCGAGCCTTGCCCATCATCTGCGACATCCGTTTCGAGGATCAGGTCGCCCGGGCCGTGGCGGCAACGGTCGAAACGTTTGGCGGCTTGGATATCTGCGTCAACAATGCCAGCGCCATCTCGTTGACCGGCACGCTCGACACCGAGATGAAGCGCTTCGATCTGATGAACCAGATCAATGCGCGGGGCACCTTCATGGTCAGCAAGCTTTGCCTGCCGCATCTGCTGAAAGCGGCCAATCCGCATGTGCTGATGCTGTCGCCGCCTCTGGACCTTCAGCCCAAATGGTTCGCCGGTCACACTGCTTATTCCATGGCCAAATACAATATGAGCCTTTGTGTGTTGGGCATGGCGGCGGAGTTCGCAGGGAAGGTCGCTTTCAATGCGCTGTGGCCGCGAACGGGCATCGCCACCGCCGCCATCCGGCTTGCGGCCGGCAGCGACGACGCCGCGCGAAGCTGCCGCAAGCCGGATATTTTGGCGGATGCCGCCTACGCGATTTTTCACAAGCCTGTGACGTTCAGCGGCCAATTCCTGATCGACGATACGTTCTTGGCGGAAAATGGGGTCACCAATTTCGACGTTTATCGGGTCGATCCCAGCCGGGACCTTTTCGAGGATTTCTTCGTGCCAGACAGCATGCTGCCACCTTCAGGCGTGAGCCTGAAGGCTGTCGACGAAACCAGATGATCCGTTACTTCTGGTGGCCTCTTCTGGCAGCGTTTTTACTGCCGCGTCCGGCTCTAGCGATGCCACTGCCGGATTGCGCCGGCAAAGTCGAGCTCACACAGGCGCATGTCGTGCGCGTGGAGAAAGACGGCGCGTTGATCCTGCCGGATGGACGCGGCGCGCTGTTGGAAGGACTTCGATTGCCTGGATGGGATCAGCCGTTGGCGCCGATCGCCGTTCAAGCGATCGAGGCGTTGCGGGCGCTTGTCACGCGCGCGCCGCTGACTGTGACGACCACAGCGCCCGAAAGCGATCGTTATGGGCGCCTGCGGGTCCAGGCCTTTTCGGATGTCTGGTTGCAGGTGGAGCTCTTAAGACGCGGTCTGGCGCGAGTGGCCATTATGCCCGACCGGCAGGAATGCTCGCCGGATTTCTACGAGGCCGAGATCGAAGCGCGCCAGGCGGGGCGCGGTCTTTGGGCGCTGCCCGAATTTGCCGTGCGAAAAGCAAAAGATTTCTCGGCGCCGGAAGGCAGCTTCCAGATCGTCGAGGGCCATGTGTTCAATGTCGCGAGCCCTGGCGGCCGGATGTTTCTCGACTTCGATCCGGATTTCCGCAAAGGTTTTTCCGCCATCATCGCACCGGAGGATCGCAAAGCCTTTCGTAACAGCGACCCCGCGCTGGAGGAATTGGTCGGCCGCGATATCCGCGTGCGAGGCATTTTGACGAATTTCAACGGCCGGCCGGAAATCGCACTTTTCAATCCCAGGCAGATTGAACTCTTAAAATGAAAAAAGCCCGGCAATGATGCCGGGCTTTTTTATTAGAATCGCAGGGCGACGGCGCGCGAAGCGCATCGCCGGGGACCCTGCGCTAAGCCGCCTTCTTTGTCAGCATGCCTTCGACGCGCTTAACCGCGGTCTGTTCGTCTGTGCGTTCTACCGCAGCCACTTCGCGCGCCATGCGGGCCAG
>DATNGI010000020.1:0-13320 GCA_035605955.1 Rhizomicrobium sp. | reverse complement strand
CGGTTCCTGGAAACGCAATTCGCGGGCACCGAGACGGCCTATGAAGAAGCGGCCAGCCTTGTTCTGGATGCCGTCTCCTCGCCGGCTGCCGCCGCCCGCAGCCTGGTCGCCGAAATCGCCCTGGCGGGACCTTATGGCGCGGGCAACCCGGAGCCGGTGCTGGCCTTCCCGGATGCGCGGGTGGTCTTTGCGGATGTGGTGGGCGGCCAGCATGTGAAGGTCCGACTGGCGGGCGGTGACGGGGCCCGGCTGGACGCGATCGCGTTCAGGGCCGCCGGCACCCCTTTGGGTGAGGGACTTTTGAAAGCGCGGGGGCGGGCGATCCATACGGTCGGGCGGCTTAGAGCCGATGACTGGAACGGTCAGGATCGGGTTCAACTGCACATTGAAGATGCGGCAGCAAGCGTTTGATCAAAATAAAGAAAGTTGGCGCGCCCTAGGGGAGTCGAACCCCTTTTGCAAGATTGAAAATCTTGAGTCCTAACCGATAGACGAAGGGCGCGGCCGGAAGCGGGGGCTATACCGGCCAAGGGGGCCTATTGCAAGCTGGATCAGTGGCTTCGCGTGCGCTGAGCCAGGGCGGCGGCGAAGAACCACCCGTGGCCCGGTCCGCCAGACATCGGAGCGGCGGCTGATTTTCGAAGTCCTGTTCGAGCAGCTTATAGTTCTGAAGCCCCGCAAGAAGCGTCGGATGAAGCGCCAGTTCTTTGCCCTGCTCATAGTCGCGGCTGCGATGCCTCTGCCGCTCCTGATCACCGGGGATCACTGGTGGGCTTTCATCCTGGCCACTGGCGCGATCGCGGCGGCTCTGCGCCTGCTGCTGGGGCAGGAATGGTTGGATTGTGCGGGCCTCAAACTGCCTCCAATCCACGCCTTGTCGGCTGTCGTGGCATTCGCCTTGATCGCGCTGGGAAGCAAGATGCTTCTCCACCGTGTCTATGAGGCGGCTGGGCTGAGGGCGACCACGCCGCCCCTTGAAGACCAGATCGGATTTCTATTTCAGGCCTTCAACGAGGAAATGTTTTTCCGCGCGCTCCTGATTGGGTTGCTCGTTCAATATTTGCCTTCTGCGCCCTTGATTTCGCTTGGGGCGGCCTTCCTCTTCGCAGCCGCGCATTTTCTTCTGTACCGATTTGGCGCCTTGCACATGACGCTTTCGCCGATGGCGCTTGCAACGCTGTTCTTGGCCGCTGTGGCGATGAACAATTTGTATTTGGCTTTCCGGCATGTCGGTTTTTCCTGGGCCTTGCATGCCGGGTGGAATGTGGTGTGGCTGCCTGCAACTTTTTATGATGCGGCGAGCAACCGGCAACTGTATGAACCGCAGATTTTTGACCGTGTCTTAGGGACGCCAACTGTCGTCGCTGCGGCCTTGGTGTCGGCAATCCTGAGTTTCGCACTCCTTGCGCGAGAGCGAGGCCGCCAAACCGCCTAGCCGCGGAACTGGGAACCGTAAGCCGCTGAATTTGAACCCGGACCAGCGGAATTGGAACGCATCGGCAGGGGAAATTGTTAACTACCCCGGAGTGGTGCAATCGAGCTTTCCGAGGCAAAGGAGCGCGAGATGAAAAGGCTTGTTTTGTTAGCCTCTGTGATGGCCCTGCTGCCGTTATTAGCTAGCTGCGTCTATCGCCCATATCCGTATCGCGACTATTATGGCGACCGGTACTATGACCGCTCCTATGGGCGCGACTATCGCGATTATAGAGACCGCGACCGGTACTATGATCGCGATGGGTATCGCAATGGCTATTACGACCGCGACTATTATCGCTGAATTTATTTAGCACTTGGTCAGCGCAACTTTAATTCCAACCGCACCGTGCCCTTGGCCTCTTCGCCCGCGTCGTTGGTGGTGAGAAACACGCGAGCCGGATCGATCGTGCCCTTGGCCAGAAGTGCGTCGCGCACCGCGGTGCCGCGCGTTGAACCCAGCGCCGCGAGCTCGGTGTTGGGCGGCAGGAAGGATTTGCGCAGTTCGCCGCGCATCCATTGATTTTCGAAGGCCAGCTTCTGCTGCTCCTGGTCCGCCGCCTTGGTCGTATTGGCTGGTGCGTGCGCAGCTGGAAATTCGGGTGACTTTTTCAGGGTCGCTTCATAAAGATCCGACAAGCGATCATGCTGGTCGTCGGCGCTCAAGGCCGAAACATTCGCCGGCTGACCGCGCTTGATTTCGCGCGCCATCAAGAGCGCGTCGATGCGCTTGTCGGCCAGGCTGTCGGCGTCTTCCTTGCCGGCAGGCCCGGCGGGAATGTCGAGTTGCAGCGCCGGCCGTGCGTCCAGTGCCTGCGCCAGGGCGCCGAGGCTGTCGGCGGCGCCGGCCGGCAAGGCCGAGGAGCCGGGCGCGAAATCTACGAATTGCGCCTTGTCCGCGCCGGAGAAGAGTGAGCCGATCAGGCTGAAGGGCGCGGTCACGATCTTTTCCAGAATATTGCCCAAAATCTTCCAGACGATGGGGCCGAAATGAAAACTGGGGTCGTCCAAGGAGCCCGCCACCGGTACATCCAAATCGATCACGCCATTGCGATCTTTGAGCAATGCCGTCGCCAGCCGGATCGGCCAGGTGACGCGCTCCTTGCTATCGGTCGCGGTGCCCCATTCCAGCTGGTCGATGGTCACATGATGGTCGGCGTTCAGCGCTCGGTTGACGATCTTGTAGGTGAATTCGGTCGAGAGCTTTCCCTTGGCGATGGCGTAGCCGGCATAATGGCCGGAATAGGGATTGAAGATGGGAAGTTCGATATTTCGGAAGGCGACCTTGATATTGGTGTTGCGGTCATAGCCCAGAAGATTGGCGGTGCCCGTCACGGTCACAGGAGAGAATTGGTCGATCACCTGGCCCTTGAGATCGATCGTGGCGATGGCATCGGGAGCGGTGCCAATATTGGTGATCGTACCTTGCAGGGCATCGATGGGCGCCTGGAAATTCGGATCGATGGAGAAATCCGCGAAATTGATCGATCCGCCCTCAATGTCCAGCCGCTTCAGCCGCACCGGAAGCGAAGGCTTTGCCGGCGCCGGCCGGGGCGGCGGTGCGGCATTGGCGGATGGCGGGGTCATCAGCGCCGCGAAATTGAAACTGCGGTCCGGCAGGATGGCGATATGGCCCGCCGGGCGCGACAGGCGCGCGCGCGCGATCTCCACCTTCTCCGGTCGATAGTCGATGCCGGCGATACGCAAAGCCCGCCAGCCGAGCAGGAGCTTGTTGTCGGCTTTCTCATAAAGGGCCAGATCGTCGATAGACGCGTCGCCTGAGAATTGCGTTTTCGATTTCTCGCCGCCCGATAGTGTCAGCGCGCCGGACACATCGAGATCGCCGGATCTGAGATCCAGCGCCGGAAAGTTTGGCGCATAAGGCAGCGCGGCTTTGATCGGGAAATTGGCCAGCGCAAGCTTAAGATCCACGGCTCGGGTGGCGGGGGTCACACTACCTTGCGCCATGACGTCCGCCTTGGCATTCAGGCGCGCGGTGACTTTCAGATTGACCGGCTTCTCCTGATCCGTCCCTACGTCGTTGGCGGTGACCGCCAAGGCCGAGATATCGAATTTGGCGGCGGGTGTGACGGCGCGGTCTTCGAAATGTACGGAGGCGCCTGCCAGTACGGCATTCGCCAATTGCACGTTCCACGGCATGGGGGCCGGCGGCGGCGCGCTTTCCGAAGCGCTCTGGTCCGGCAGGAAGCGGATGAGGCTGACGGCGTTATTTTTGTCGCGGCTGACAGGCAGATCCAGACCCGCCAGGCTCAGCGATGCAATCGCGACCTCTCGCCTAGGATAATCGATTTTGAGCTGGTCGAGGACAAGATCGGCAAGGCTGATCGTCTGACCCTTGGCCACGCCGCTTCCCGCCAGCGAAACGCCATGAAGCGTCAGATGCGGCACTGTGACATCGCCAAGGCCAGCATTGCGTTGCCCGCCGGCAAAACCTAAATGGCCGATGCTAAGATCGGCGTTGGCAATGGTCACGGCGCCGTGGAGCATGTCACGGCCGTCCACCATGAGATCGCTGAACGCGAAACGGGGTATTGCCAGATCGAGCCGCAGGCCTGGCGGACCATAGGCAAAGTCATATTGACCGGTGAGACTGGTCTGGCCGCCCAGCAGTGCCACCGGCAAAACCGGATTGAGGAATTTCGCGATGGTGGCGATCTGAAGCGCGGCGACGCTGAAGCGCCCCTTGGATGCGATCGGTGCCATGGAAAGCGTGCCGCGCCAGGAAAAGGCCTCATTGCTGCGGCTTTTGGCATCCAAGGTGAATTCGCCGCCCTTGTCCGCCTTGGTATAAAAATCGCGCAGGATGAAATTGATCGGCGTCAGGATTTCCTGTGGATGATCGGCGAGGCTTTGGTTGGAAAAGGCTACGCGTCCCTGATCGACGCTGAGAAGATCGAAGCGCAAGGCGGGGGCCGGCCCGCTATCGGGTTTGGTTGGCGGCACCAACTCGATCAGGTTGAGCGAGCCGTCGGGGCGGATCACCGCCTGCACGAAAGGCCGGTCAAGCCGCAATTCGGTGAAGCGGTAAGCGTCTTGAAAGACGGAAAGCGGCGAGAAGCTCACACGCAGATGGCCAAGCGCCACCATTGGGCCGTTTGGGCCGGCAATGGCGATGTCGCTGGCATCGAGCGACAAGGTGACAGGGTTGAATTTGATCTCGCCCAGCGCGAGCTCTTTGCCGAGATTGGTCTTGACCCAATGGGTGGCTTGGCTGCGGATCAATCCCGGCGCGAGAAAAAAGCCGGCCAGGAGGTAGAGGCTGTAAAGAATCGCCAGGGCTCCAACTGCGATGCCCCATTTGCGATGGCGGGAGCGTTTCAGCTCCGGGCCTTGTGTTCGATCTCCACTCATGAATCCCGGCATGCAGGTAAAAATGATCGTCGACAAATAGAGCGTTTGCGATCTGGCATTCCGCCGCGAACGTGAAATAATGGGAAACTATGATCCGGACCCGGCGGCATGACAAGGCGCGGATAATTTCGGTGGCGGCATGCCTGGGCCTGCTTTTCGGTTGCGTTTCGCCACAAAAACTTCAAAAGGCGCGGACGGATTATTCGACATTTTCCGCCGAACAGCGGGAAAACAGCATTGCGCAGCGCTGCACCGATGCCGGCGCCATACCGGGGACTGAGGCTAATCTGGAGTGTCGGTTGGGCTTGAGCAAGCCGCCGCAAAATCCGCCAGCGCGTTGATCTATTTTGGCGCAATTCTGACCGGCAGAGGGATGTTGCAAGCGTCGATGGCGCCCGCCGCGCGCAAGAACCAGTCATTGTGCCGATTGCGCCGGGCCTCGACATAGGCCTTGAACGAAGCGGTGTCGGTTTTTAGGGCCTGCAGCTTGAGCCGTTCGTTAGCGGGGAGGTCGGACGCTAGATGGATGCTGCGGATCTTGGTGTATTGCGATGGGTCCCGATAAAAACCCATATAGGCGCCTTGCGCGCCGCCACCGCGGGGCAGGGATGACAGCAACTCCATGCCCTGGATCACACGGCCGACCAGTGTGATGTTGCGGTCCAATTGGCGCGGCGCCTGGCCGGTCACGGCGTAGAGTTCCACGCCGGAGCCGGAATCCGGCGCATTGTCGCGACCCGCGCCGACCATGCCATAGCAATGGAGCAGCCATTCGTTCTTGCCGTCGCTGCCGGCCGGGAAATCGCCATCGAAGCCGGTCTCAGGCGCATAGGTATCGTGATCGGGCAGGCGGGTCATCGATGCGGAAGCCGGTTTTTCGAACTCTACGAAGCCTTTCAGCTTGGCTTTCGCCGCCTTCTTCGCTTTATCCTCCTGCGACCATTGCACCACATAATTGTCCTGGGAGCGGACGATGGCGCTGTCGTCGAAATATTTCTCATGCGCCAGCGATCGGATATTCGCGACCGTCTTGGGCGCGAACCCCGGCGCCAAGAGGATCACCACCCGGCCGCCGGGAATGTCCATGTAAAGCGTGTCGGCGGGATCGAGCGTCTGCCAGTCCCTGGCCGGCGCAGCCGCCAGGATGCCGTCCGGCGTAGGGTGGGACGCGGCGGCCCCCAACAGCAGCGGCGCCAAAAGCGCGAGAGAAGCGGCGCGACGCATCAATAACCGATGGCGGCGCCGGCCTCGACGCGGCCGTCATTGGCGCCAAAGAGCATGCGTTTGCCGTTCTTGGTGCCGATTACAATACCTTCGGCCTCGCCCCAGGGCACATCGTCCTGGAATTTGTAACCGCTCGCCGTCAATTCCTTGCGCACATCCGGCGCCACCGCGCCTTTTTCCACATAGACCACGTCCGGCATCCATTGGTGATGGATGCGAGGATAATTGATGGCCTGCTGGATGTTCATCTTATGATCGATCACGTTCAGGACCGCTTCCAGCGTGATGGTGATGATGCGCGAACCGTCGGGGCTGCCGATCACCATAAAGATCTTGCCGTCCTTGGTGACGATGGAGGGGCTCATGGAGGACAGTGGCCGCTTGCCGGGCGCGATGGCGTTGTTCTTGCCCTGGATCAGGCCGAACAGATTGGGCGCACCCACTTTCGAGGTGAAATCGTCCATCTCGTCATTGAGAAAAAAGCCGGTATCGCCGGCGATCACATTGGCGCCGAAATTGTTGTTGATGGTGTAAGTGATCGAGACCGCATTGCCGTCCTTGTCCACCACGGAATAATGGGTGGTCTCGTTGTTCTCATGCAGCATGGCGCCGGTGCGGATTTCCTGCGACGGCGTGGCTTTGACGGGGTCGATCTTGGCGCGGATACCGGCGGCATGGTTGGCAGAGAGAAGCTTATCGACCGGATTCTTGATGAAGGCGGGATCGCCCAGCGAGAAATTGCGGTCGACATAAGCCCGCCGCATCGCTTCCACCATCAGATGCACGCTTTTGGCGGAATGCGGCTCCATCTTGTCCATCGGATAAGCCGACAGGATGTTCATGATCTCGCACATGGTGGTGCCGCCGGACGAGGGTGGGGGCGATGAAATGATCTGATAGCCGCGATAGGAACACGTGACCGGCTTGGTCTCCTCGACCGTGTAATTGGCAAAATCCTGCATGGTCAGAAGGCCGCCATTGGCCTTGCTGGCTGCGACCACGCGTTCGGCGATATCGCCCTTGTAGAAGACCTCCGGTCCGCGCGCGGAAATCTCGCGCAAGGTGGCGGCCAATTGTTTCTGCACCAGCGTCTCGCCCACTTTCCAGGGCTTACCCTTGTTCAGGAAGATGGCGGCGACGTTGGGCTGTTTCTTGAAATATTCCGTGCCCCATTGGAGCAGATTGACGTCGCCCAGTTTCAGCACAAAGCCGTTTTCGGCCAGCTTGATGGCAGGCGCCATCAATTGCTCGCGCTTCATGGTGCCATATTCGTCCAGCATCTTCTGGAAGCCCATCACCGAGCCCGGCACGCCCACCGCCTTGTGGCCGAACAGGCTGAGATTGGGAATCACATTGCCCTTGGCGTCGAGATACATATTCTCGCTGGCCGCCGCCGGCGCCTTCTCACGGAAATCGATAAACGTGTCCTTGCCATTGGCGAGATGGATGGTGGCGAAGCCGCCGCCGCCGATATTGCCGCAGCAGGGATGCGTCACAGCCAGCGCATAACCCACGGCCACGGCGGCATCGATGGCGTTGCCGCCGGCTTTCAGCACATCCGCGCCCACCTGGCTGGCATAATGCTGGGAGCTCACCGCCATGCCGTGCTCGGCCTCGACCGGCGGAGGCGAGACGGAGGGCGGCGCCATGTCGGCATTGTCGGCCAGCGTAAGCGTGGGAGCGAGAAGAAAGCTGGTGCCGACCAGGATGCTGAGAAAACGCCGCATGAAACTCCCCTTGCTTGCCCGCTTTGCCGTCCGCGCAAGCCTATCGTTCCGAACTTTCGAAAGAAAGGTGGCGGCAAGGCCGTTCATGCCCTGCCGCCCATGCTTTCGGTGAAATCCGCGTCAGTTGCCGATTGCCGCGCCGGCCGGCGAACGGCCGTCATTGGCGCCGTACAGCACGCGCTTGCCGTTCTTGCTGCTGATGATGATGGCTTCGTCGGTGCCCCAGGACCGGTTGTCGGTGAATTTGTAGCCGGCGCCCTCAAGTTCTTTGCGGACCTCCGGCGTCAGCGTGCCTTCCTCGACATAGACGGTATCGGGCATCCATTGATGATGAAGGCGCGGCGTGTTCACCGCCGCCTGCGCGTCCATCTTGTGATCGATCACGTTCAAGATGGATTCTAGGGTGATGGTGATGATGCGCGAGCCGCCCGGGCTGCCTGTCACCATGAAGATCTTGCCATTCTTGGTGATGATGGTGGGGCTCATGGATGACAAGGGTCGCTTGCCGGGGGCAATGGCGTTGTTCTTGCCCTGGATCAGGCCGAACAGGTTGGGCGCGCCGACTTTCGACGTGAAATCGTCCATCTCGTTGTTGAGGAAGAAGCCGGTATCGCCCGCGATCACCTGCGAGCCGAAGCCGCCATTGATGGTGTAGGTGACGGAGACGGCATTGCCCATCTTGTCGACCACGGAATAATGCGTGGTCTGGTCGCTTTCATGCGGCTCAACACCCACTTTGACTTCGGAGGAGGGCGTCGCCTTGACCGGATCGATCTTGGCGCGAATGTCAGCGGCGTGCTTGGCCGACATGATCTTGTCCAGCGGATTTTTCACAAAGGCGGGATCGCCCAGCGAGAAATTCCGGTCCACATAGGCGTGGCGCATGGCTTCCACCATGTAATGCACGCTCTTGGCGGAATGGACCGGCATCTTGTCCATAGGATAGCCGGACAGGATGTTGAGGATCTCGCACATCGACGCACCGCCGGAGGAGGGCGGCGGCGAGGAGATGATGTGATAGCCGCGATAATCGCAATAAAGCGGTTTGCTTTCGGTCACCGTATAATCGGCGAAGTCCTGCATGGTGAGGAGACCGCCATTGGCCTTGGAGGCCGCCACCACGCGCTCGGCAATGTCGCCCTTGTAGAAGACGTCCGGACCCTTGGCGGAGATTTCCTTCAAGGTCGCGGCCAACTGCTTCTGAATCAGGCGGTCGCCGGCCTTCCAGGGTTGGCCATTGTTGAGGAAGATCGCCGCGACATTGGGCTCCTTGGCGAAGCGTTCATTGGCAAAGCCATAGATGCGGACATCACCTTCCTGCAGCACATAGCCCTGGTCGGCGAGCTTGATGGCCGCCGCCATCACCTGGGGGCGCTTCATGGTGCCGTATTCATCCAGCATCTTCTGGAAGCCCATGACCGAGCCCGGCACACCCGCCGCCTTGTAGCCGACCAAGGACAGGTTCGGGATCACATTGCCGTTGGCGTCGAGATACATGTTCTCGCTCGCCCCGGCCGGCGCCTTTTCGCGGAAGTTGATGAAGGTGTCTTTGCCATTGGCGAGATGAATGGTGGCGAAACCGCCGCCGCCGATATTGCCGCAACACGGATGGGTGACTGCCAGGGCGTAGCCGATCGCCACCGCCGCATCGATGGCGTTGCCGCCCGCCGCGAGAATGTCGGCGCCCGCCTGGGACGCGTCCCGCTGGGCGCTCACGGCCATGCCGTGCTCGGCTTCCACCGGCGGGGGATATTTTCCGGCCGTGCTGTCGCCATTATATTCCGAAATCTGCGGGTTCCCGGCCGGCTGCGCCATGCCCAGCGTGGGTGTGACAAGAAAAGACAGGCTGGTCAGCAGGCTGGCTAGACGGCGCATACGCGTTTCCCCTCGAATTCTTGTGGTTCCGCCAAACTTAACGGCCCCCTTGAGGCGGCGCCAGCGCCCGCCCGCATGTCAGCCGTGTCAATTTGACCACTGGCGGCAAGCGAGACCCGCCCCCTAGGAGGGCCTCTTTTCCACGGGAATCAAGGATATGCGCATCGACAAAATCGCCACGGGCCGCAACGCTCCCGATGACGTGAACGTCATTGTCGAAGTGCCGGTGGGCGGCGAGCCGATCAAATACGAACTGGACAAGGAGGCGGGCACCCTTGTGGTGGACCGTTTCCTCTACACGGCCATGCGTTATCCGGGGAATTACGGCTTCATTCCCCACACCCTGTCCGGCGATGGCGACCCGGTGGATGTGCTGATCGCCAATTCCCGCGCCATTGCGCCCGGCGCGGTGATCAGCGTGCGCCCGGTGGGTGTGCTTTTGATGGAAGACAATGCCGGCATGGACGAGAAGATCGTGGCTGTGCCGTCCCAGCATATCAGCCAGCGTTTCGATGGCATCGCCAATTACAAGGACCTTCCCGAGATCACGCTCGCCCAGATCGAGCACTTCTTCGCCCATTATAAAGATCTCGAGCCCGGCAAATGGGTGAAGATCGTGCGCTGGGGCGACGCGGCGGAAGCCAGACAGTTCATCACCGACGGCATCGCGCGGGCACGTTCTTAAGCCCCCATCTGTCTCTTTCGCGCAAGCGCTCAGAGACATCTTCCCCCGCCAGCGTTGGGCTGGCTGATCGCCAGCCTACCGCCGCGCTGGGGAGTGAGGGCGATGACCAAATCGCCCGAACGGCCTGGACCTAGCTTTGGCCGCCATGTCACATTTCCTCGAGAATCTTTCAGGGGGCGGGCATGAAGAAGATTGGGTTGGTCGCTGCGGCGATAATTCTTGCTCCAGGCGCGGCGTTTGCCGGACACGGCAAGGCGGGTCTCTGGAATGTCTCCACCACCATGGACATGGGCGGCATGCAGGTATCGCCCGAGGCAATGGCAAGGATGAAGGCTATGGGCGTGAAGATGCCGTCGGCGCAGACCTTCAGCTCCCAGATTTGCATGACGCAGGCCGAAGTGGATTCCGACAAACTGCCGCCCATGGGCAGGAACGACACCGGTTGCACCAACCACATTGTCAGCCAGACCGGCACTGCGATCACGGCGGAGATGGTCTGCAATGGCGAAATGAAAGGCACCGGTCGGTTGCAGATCGCCTACTCCAACCCGGAACATTATGCCGGCACCTACAGCTTCAAAGGTGCGGTCCACGGACACGACATGAGCACCACCTCTTCCTTTAAAGGCGATTGGGTGAAGGTAGATTGCGGCGCCATGAAGCCGCGCAAGCCCTGAGGACGAAAGTAAAGCGTGGCTCCTGACATTGCCGAATTGACCGAACTGCTCAGGAGCGCGCGCCGTGCCGTGGTTTTCACCGGCGCCGGCATCTCCACCGAATCCGGCATTCCCGATTTCCGCTCGCCCGGCGGCATCTGGACCAAGATGATGCCAGTGCAGTTCCAGGACTATGTCGCCGATCCGGAAGCGCGCCGCATCTCCTGGGAGCGCCGCTTTGAAATGGAAGAGACCTGGAATGCCGTCAAACCCAATGCCGGGCATCTGGCGGTGGCGGAATTGGTCCGGCGCGGCATCGTGGCCGCCATCATCACCCAGAATATCGACAATCTGCATCAGGCGGCGGGCGTGCCGGAAAGCCAGGTGATCGAGCTTCACGGCAACACGCGCTATGCCAAATGTCTGACCTGCGGCGTACGCGCGGAAATTGCCGACATCCGAGCGCATTTCGACCATCACGGCGAAGCGCCGGATTGCAAATTCTGCGGCGGCATCATCAAGACGGCTACCATTTCTTTTGGCCAGGCCATGCCGGAGGCGGAGATGACCAGGGCGCAAGAGGCGAGCCTTGCCGCCGATGTGTTTCTGGCGGCCGGTTCCTCGCTGGTGGTCTACCCGGCGGCCGCCTTTCCGCTGGTGGCCAAGCGGGCGGGCGCCACCTATGCCATTCTCAACCGGGAAGAAACCGAGCAAGACCCCTATGCGGACTTGGTCTTGCGCCGGGAAATCGGGCCGACTTTGAGCCGGGCCGTTGAGGCTTTATAAGCAGGTTACCCCTACCTATATGTCCGGTAGATTGCCCCATCCAGAATCTGGAGTGTCCCTTGCGCCGCGCCGACGAAGAACCCGAAGAAAAAGACGACGAGAAGTCCAAATCGCCGGAGCCGCAATCCTCCGAAATCGCCAAGGCGCTGTTCAAGTCGCGCACGGTTTTGATCTTCGGAGAAGTGGACATGAAGATGGCCGAGCGGGTCACCGCCCAGCTGCTCGCCTATGCCGAAAGCGACGGCGACATAAGGGTGATCGTGAATTCGCCGGGCGGCCATGTGGAGTCGGGCGACACCATCCATGACATGATCCGCTTTGTCGGTAACCGGGTGAAGATGATCGGCACCGGCTGGGTGGCGAGCGCGGGCGCGCATATTTATCTCGGCGCCAAGCGCGAGAACCGCTATTGCCTGCCTTTCACGCGCTTTCTGCTGCACCAACCCTTGGGCGGGGTGCGCGGCCAAGCCTCCGACATCACCATCGAGGCGGAAGAGATCATCAAGATGCGCGCGCGGCTCATCAAGGAAATCTCGATCGAGACGGGCCAGCCTTATGAAAAGGTCGTGACCGATACCGAGCGCAATTTCTGGATGGGCGCAGACGAGGCCCTGAAATACGGCCTGGTAGCCAAGGTCATTACCAACGCCAGCGAAGTTTGAACGGCGTGACCGCTCGCTTGGGCTCGCGGCATTGCTCGCTCAAAACCGTCCACTGGACGGTTTTGTCGGCGAATGGGCGCCCGGCTGTTAAGCAGGGTCACACGTTGCCCGCAGCCCCTCGCTTAAGCTCGGGGCATTGCTCCCTCAAAACCGTCCACCGGACGGTTTTGCCGGCATAAATGCCGACCGCTTCGCAATGGTGGCGCGGCGCGGTCGTTTATCAGATCTATGTCCGTAGCTTCTGCGACAGCAATGGCGACGGGCAGGGCGATTTCGCGGGCCTGATCGCAAAGCTCGATTACATCGCTTCGCTGGGTGTGGATGCGATCTGGCTGTCGCCGATCCATCCATCGCCCAACCGCGACTGGGGCTATGACGTCTCCGATTTTGAGAACGTGCATCCCGATTACGGCACGCTGGAGGATTTCGCGGCGCTGATCAAAGCGGCGCATGCGCGGGGCCTCAAAATCCTGTTGGACGAAGTGCTGGCGCATACATCCGACGAACATGCCTGGTTTGCCGCCAGCCGCGACGGCGATCCGGGTAAACGGGATTGGTCAAAAAAAGATTGGCCAAAAAAAGATTGGCCAAAAAAAGATTGGTATGTCTGGGCCGATCCCAAGGACGACGGCACAGTACCCAACAATTGGCTGTCGGTGTTTGGCGGCCCGGCCTGGGCCTATCAGCCGGCGCGGCGGCAATATTACCATCACAAATTCCTGCGCCAGCAGCCCAAGCTCAGCTGGATGAACCCTGAGGCGCGCGAGGCGGCGTTGAAAGTGCTGGATCTCTGGCTGGAACGCGGAGCGGATGGCTTCCGGCTCGACGTCGCCAACGCCTATCTTCATGACGTCGCGTTG
>DATNGI010000019.1:0-15893 GCA_035605955.1 Rhizomicrobium sp. | reverse complement strand
GTGATGCGCCGGGACGGAAAAGCTACACAACGGATACGACTGCTGTTCGATCATTTGGCGACTGGACTGACGGAGCACGTCCGATGACCTTCTTGGCATGATCGTGTGTCATTCGAGGTTCAAAGAACCAACACGATGAATGCGGGCTGTCCCGCCGGATCAAGGAGTGGGACCGGCGGGACGCCTTGCAGTATCAGGCAACAGCCGCCACCGCCGCGAAGGTGAGCGTGGCGCTCAAGATGATGACGGTGCGGGTCAGCATCTCGATCACGATATGGCCGAAGCGGTTGGTGGATTCGGCGGGGGTGTTGATGTTTGAGGCCTTCATTGGTGTGTTCTCCGAGGTTGCGCAGTGTTTATCGCGCAGAAGAAAACACCTCACACTCCGCCGCTTGCGCTCAAATCGGGGCGGGGATTACTTTGGACATAGCCTGACGCCTCTACGCCAGGTATTTTTTTAATGGCTCCCAATATTGTCTGGACCACCCGCCATTGGCTTCTTCGCCGTTCAGGTGCGCTCGCATCTCTTGCGGGAATCCCACATGGTCCATCACCAGATGAGTTTCCGAGCCTTGCTGCCGCAATTCGAATTTCACAATCGAATAAAGTCCTTCCGGCCACATCTTGATGCGCCATGCTTGGACAATTCGCTCATTGGGCACGAGCTCAATATTTCGCCCGGTAATAACCCCGCCAAAGCACGAAAACGCACCGCCAGGATCGCAGCTGATCTCTGCTGGCGCGCCGCCGCTGAATTCACTGAATTGCTTTGAGTCCAGGAGCGCGTCATACACGCGCTTCGGACTCGTCTTGAATATGACTTCCTGCTGAATTGCGCTGGTCATTGAAATCCTCTTGCTTTGTTACCAGGTCCATTCACCTGCACCAGATCGGAGCGTCACGGCATCACCTGCGACTTCGCGGCTTCAACCGACCGGTCATGAGTTGAGCGGCACAACAAAAGATGATCAACATAATTTTTTGGTGTTGCGACAATGTCAGGTGCTGACGCCGGAGGCTGGGGGCCAGCCGCTATCTCGAACGGAGGAAGTATTGCCCCGCGAGAAGTGACTCCATCAATAATCTAGTCAAGGCGGGCCGAGTGATCGATGCCACTGCGATCATCCGCATACATGAAAGCTTGACTTTGATGGAGGTGCGGGAGCGCATCGCAGAACTTCAGAGAACGCTCAAACGACGATAATCTCTGGCGAAAGCGGCAGGCAGAGCGTCTTGAGATAATGACGTTTCTCAGGAAATAGCCTCGGAGAGTCCTGAATTACTCCCACTCTATAGTTCCAGGCGGCTTGCTGGTCACGTCATAGACGACGCGGTTGATGCCCTTGACCTCGTTGACGATGCGGGTGGCGGTGCGGGCCAGGAAGCTATGCTCGAAGGGATAATAATCCGCCGTCATGCCGTCGGATGAGGTGACGGCGCGCAGCGCGCAGACATGATCGTAGGTGCGGCCATCGCCCATCACACCCACGGTGCGCACCGGCAAGAGCACGGCGAAAGCCTGCCAGATCTTGTCGTAAAGGCCGGCTTTGCGGATCTCATCCAGATAGATGACATCGGCCTTGCGCAGGATGTCGAGCTTTTCTTCGGTGATCTCGCCGGGAATGCGGATGGCAAGGCCAGGGCCGGGGAAGGGATGACGGCCGACAAAAGCCGGCGGCAGGCCCAGCTCACGACCCAACGCCCGCACTTCATCCTTGAAAAGCTCGCGCAGGGGTTCAACCAGCTCCATCTTCATGTAAGCGGGAAGCCCTCCGACATTGTGATGCGACTTGATGGTAACCGACGGGCCGCCAGTGGCTGAAATGCTCTCGATTACATCGGGATAGAGCGTGCCCTGGGCAAGGAATTCCGCCCCGCCCACCTTCTGGCTTTCCTTGTCGAACACATCGATGAAGGCGGCGCCGATGATCTTGCGCTTCTGCTCGGGATCGCTGACGCCTTTGAGCCTGCCTAAGAACAGATCGGCGGCTTCGGCGTGGATCAAGGGAATGTTGTAGTGATCGCGGAACAGGGTCACCACCTCGTCCGCCTCGCCGGCCCGCATCAAGCCGGTATCGACGAAGATGCAGGTGAGTTGGTCGCCGATGGCTTCATGGATTAAGACCGCAGCGACGGAGGAATCCACGCCCCCCGACAGGCCGCATATCACTTTTGCCTTGCCCACCTGCTTGCGGATCTTCTCCACCATCGCGGCGCGGAAAGCATGCATGTTCCATTCGGGCTCGATGCCGGCAATGTTGCGCACGAAATTGGCAAGGATGGTGGCGCCGCGCGGGGTGTGCGCCACTTCCGGGTGGAATTGCACGCCATAAAAGCGGCGCGTCTCATCCGCGATGGCCGCGAAAGGCGAGCTTTCCGAGGTCGCCACCACTTTGAAGCCTTCGGGAATAGCCACGATCTTGTCGCCATGGCTCATCCAGACCGGCTCGCTGCCCGCTTCCGCCAGCCCTTCCAACAGGCGCGACGCTTGTTTCACATGGATGTCGGCGCGGCCGAATTCGCGGTTATGGCCCGCTTCCACCTTGCCGCCCAGCTGCGCCGCCATGGTCATTTCGCCATAGCAGATGCCCAAGACCGGCACGTCCATCTCGAACACGCGTTGGGGGGCGCGCGGCGTGTCGGTTTCCGTCACACTGGCCGGGCCGCCGGAGAGAATGATGGCGCGCGGGCCTTTCGACAGCGCCTCTTCCGCCTTGTTGTAGGGAACGATCTCGCAATAGACGCCAGCCTCGCGCACCCGTCTTGCGATCAGTTGCGTCACCTGGCTGCCGAAATCCAGAACCAGAACAGTCATAGCGCCAGGTGGATCATGGAGTGTCGGTGCCTGCTTTCGCTGCTTGTTGATGGTCGCCGCGGTCCAGCATGGCCATGGCGCGGGTGGCGTCGGCGTCCACCGGATCGATCTGCAGCGCCTGGCGGTAATAGAAGCGCGCAAAATCGGCATCGCCATTGGCGGCGTAGAGATCGCCCAGCGCCGTATATGCCGCTGGCCGCGACGGCGCCGCCACGATGGCCGATTGCGCCAGGCGCAAGGCCAGATCGTGATCGCCCTTCGC
Source organism: Rhizomicrobium sp. (assembly GCA_035605955.1). Classification (GTDB taxonomy): domain Bacteria; phylum Pseudomonadota; class Alphaproteobacteria; order Micropepsales; family Micropepsaceae; genus Rhizomicrobium. Next base: position 12,816 of record DATNGI010000019.1, on the reverse strand, counting down.
CTGGGCGGCCTGGGCATCGCGCATCAGATCGTCGGCGGAAAGTGCGGGGACCGGCGCGGGTGCGGTCACCGCAGCCGCAGGCTTGGCCGGCTTGCGCGGGGCGGCTGCCAGGGTGGGCAGCGCCGCCATGCTATTCAGCGTCAGGCCGGTCAGCGCCAAAATCAAGGAATCGCGCAAGCGTTTCATGGGCGGACTTTAGTCAAATCCGGGGCCGGCAGCCATGCGTCCAATGAACATCGGTTACCCGAAGCTTTCCCAAGAAAAGCGGCGAAATCCGGCTCACCCCTTGGGCTTTGGATAGCTGAGCTTGGGGTACCAGTCCTTCCCCCGGCCCTCAGGCGTGGTGTCCAGCAACGACCATAGAGGATCGGGGTCCGGCGCCCCGCGCGGGTCCTGACCCGGGTCCGCCATCTCCCCGCTCATTTCCCCACTCCAGAAATGCCGGATCTGGCCGTCCCGGCGGGTGAAGACGGTGTAACCGCGCATGTCGGCATCCTCGGCGCTGACATAGTCGCGGGTGAAATCGCCACTCATGTCGGAAAATACTCTGAGCTTGGTCCAGCCCCGTGCCTGCTTGGCCGCGACCAACCGATCGATCGGCGAGCGCGCCACCATCACGAAAGCGACACGCTGCTCGACGTCCGGCATTTTCTCTTCCCAGGTGGACATGAAGGAGGTGCAGCTGGGACACGGGTTCTGACGCTGGGGCCCGAACATGTAATTGTAGAGGATCAGCGTGTCCTTATCGCCGAACAGGTCCGAAAGACTGACGGGGCCGTTCTCGCCCACAAAGCGATAGTCTTTGGTCACTGCGCCGCCCGGCGGCAGCGCGCGGCGCTCGGCCGCCACCGCTTCCAGTTGACGGCGAAGCTCGATCTCCCTCACCAAAAGCGCACTGCGCGCTTTACGGTATTCCGCGCTCTCATTGGGGAAATGGGCGCGATTGGTTTTCGCCAGCGTGTCCGCCCGAACCAGGGTTGCCTCTTTTGCCATGCTTCTTCCTCGCTTCCCGATAAGAGTTGGTATCAACCTATGATATCCAAGTCAAAAAGCACCGATCAGTCCGTGCGGGTCAGGAACGCGGCATAGAAACCATCGCTGGCCGTCGAAGCCGGTGAGGCCACGAAATCCTCCCGTGTCCGCTCGAAATCGGGATGCGCCGCCAGAAAAGCTTCGACCCGATCCTGATTTTCGCAAGAAAGAACGGAACAAGTGGCATAGACAAGCTTGCCCCCTGAACCCGTATGGCGCGCAGCATCAGCAAATAACCAATTCTGGATACGCTTAAGCTCCGTCAGACGTTCCAGCGTCAATCGCCATTTCAATTCCGGCTGACGCCGCCAAGTGCCGCTGCCGCTGCAGGGCACATCCAGGAATACCAGATCGAAGCGGCCGTCGCCCCAAAGCGGCCCACCCCTCTGCTCCGCGATGGTGATGATCGATGCGCCCGCTCGCCTTGCTCGCTCTGGCAGCGGCTTCAACCGCTCCGGCTTGTCGTCGAAGGCGAGAAGCTTGCCGCGATTTCGCATGGCGGCGGCGAGCGCCAAGGTTTTTCCGCCAGCGCCCGCCGCCAGGTCGAGCACCCGCATGCCCGGTTCCGCTCCGCTGAGCGCGACCGCCCGCTGGGCCGCCCAATCCTGAATCTCGAAGGCGCCGGACGCGAAGAGCGGATGCGCTGTCAAATTCGCAGCCGGAGCGCAGCGGATGGCGTTCGGCAATTCGGCGGGAATTTCCGCGGCAAATCCATCGGCGCGCAACGCGGTCAAGACGTCAGCGCGCTCTGCCTTGAGTGTGTTGACGCGCAGGTCGACTGGCGCGCGCGTTTGGAAAGCGCGCATCTCCTCTTGCAGATGTGCGCCGAATGCGCGCCGCAGATCCTCCTCCAGCCAGGCCGGATATTCATTCTCGACAGAGGCTGGCGCTGGTGGCGGCGGGCGCGCGATGGCGGCGCGTTCGGCATCCGTCAGCGGCGAAGGACCATAACCGCCACTGAAAAGCGCGTCCGGATTTTCACCCTCAGCCAGAAGCGAGGCGATCACCAAAGCGCGCGGCTCTTCGCTCGCGATGCGATGGGCGAAATGCGCGCGATGACGGAAGATGGCATAGACGCGCTCGGTGATGGCGCGGCGGTCCTTGGCGCCGGCAAAGCGGTGGCCACGCAGCCAGCCCTTGATCTGGCGGTCCAGAGGCTCGGAGCCGCCTGCGCCCAAGATTTCGACGACAGCCTGGAGACGTGCGGCGGGGGTCATATTCGCTGGAATTCCAAAGGCTTGAGTGGCAAACGGGTTCTTGAGACTTCCTTTATAACCTGTGGCCCACATGCGTGAACCCGCCACCGCCAATTTCGCCCTCATCGCCGCGCTGCTGGGCTTTGCCGCGGCCGCCTTCGCGCCGCAAATCTTTCATGACGGCGACACCTGGTGGCATCTGGCGGCCGGCAAGTGGATCCTGGCGCACCAGGCCGTGCCTGCGCGGGACATCTTCACTTACAGCTTCGCGGGCCAGCCCTGGAGCGCGCACGAATGGCTGGCGGAAGTGCTGATGGCGCTTGCCTGTCTCGCGGCGGACTGGAGCGGATTGCACCTCCTGTTCGGGCTGGCCTTTGGCGCGACAGCCTGGGTCCTGGCGCAAGCGCTCAGGCGGCGGCTGGACTTTATTCCGGCTCTGCTTGTCACCGTGATGGGCCTGGCGTGTGTCTCGGGCAGTTTGCTGGCGCGGCCGCATCTTCTGGCATTGCCGCTGCTGGCGCTTTGGACCGCGTCGCTGGTCGAGGCGCGTGAACGGAACCGCGCCCCGCCGCTTTGGCTCGCGCTGGTCATGCTGGCCTGGGCCAATCTGCATGGCGGCTTCGCCTTCGGACTGGCGCTGGCGGCGGCTTTGGCGCTGGAAGCCGTCTTCGCCAACGGTGACAAGATCGAGACGGCCCGGCGCTGGGGCCGCTTTCTCGGCGCGAGCACTCTGGCCGCCATCGTCACGCCGCAAGGGCTCGACGGACTGCTCTTTCCGTTCCGGCTTTTGCTGATGCCGGGATTGGGCCGTGTGGGAGAATGGGCCCCCACCGATCTCATCCAGCCTTCGCCTTTCCTCGTCACCGTGTTGGCGATGCTGTTCGTGCTGGCGACGGGAAAGCTGCGGCTCACCATGCCACGCGCCCTGCTGATCCTGGTGCTCACCTATCTGGGCCTCAGCCATGTCCGCCATGTGATGCTGTTCGGCATCGCCGCACCGTTGCTGGCGGCGCCGGCGATGGCGACTGCCTGGCCCGCCGAGCCACAATCCACGAAGCCTCAGCTCGGCAGGATCGGCATCGTGGGCGCGGCGCTCACTGGTCTGTTGCTTCTGGTGCGGTTGATGTTTCCGGCGGAACGCGGCGAAGATCGTGTTTCGCCTGTTGCCGCATTGGCAGCCGTGCCCAAAAGCGTGCAGCGCGAGCCGGTGCTCAACGCCTACGATTATGGCGGCTATCTGATCTTCAACAGCGTCAAGGTCTTCATCGACGGCCGCACGGATATGTATCCCACCGATTTCCTGAAACAGGACGACCGCATCAATGAGGGCGACAGCGCCACCATCGCCGCCACGCTGGCGGCCCATCACGTAAGCTGGACGATCTTTCCGGCGGCCTCACCGACCGTGGAAACCCTCGATCACCTGCCCGGCTGGCACCGGCTTCATGCCGACGCCAACGCCGTGGTGCATGTGAAGGATCAGCCGCCGCCGCCCGGATAGTTGGGCGCTTCGCGGGTCACCGTAATGTCATGGACATGGCTTTCGCGCAGGCCCGCGCCGGTGATGCGCACGAATTTGGCCTTGTCGTGGAATTCCTGAATGGTCTTGCAGCCGGTATAGCCCATCGCCGCGCGCAGGCCGCCAATGATCTGGTGGACCACAGTCCCGACCGGGCCCTTGTAGGCGACCTGGCCTTCCACGCCTTCCGGCACCAGCTTCAGCGCGTCGCGCACTTCCGCCTGGAAATAACGGTCCGCCGAGCCCCGGGCCATGGCGCCCACACTGCCCATGCCGCGATAACCTTTGTAGCTGCGGCCTTGATACAGAAAGACCTCACCGGGGCTCTCTTCGGTGCCGGCCAAAAGCGAACCCACCATCGCCACGCTGGCGCCGGCCGCCAGCGCCTTGGCGAGATCGCCGGAATATTTGATGCCGCCATCGGCAATCACCGGCGTGCCCGTTTTCTGCGCCGCTTCCACCGCGTCCATGATCGCGGTCAGCTGCGGCACGCCCACGCCGGCCACGATGCGGGTGGTGCAGATCGAGCCCGGACCGATGCCGACCTTGACCGCGTCCGCGCCGGCATCGATTAGCGCCTTGGCGCCGTCGGCGGTGGCGATATTGCCGCCGGCCACCTGGGTATAGTTTGAAACCTTCTTGATGCGCGCGATAGTGTCGAGCACGCCCCGCGAATGGCCATGCGCGGTATCGACCACGATCACGTCGCACTCGGCTTCGACCAGCGCCATGGCGCGAGCATAGCCGTCCTCGCCCACGCCGGTGGCGGCGGCGACGCGCAACCGGCCGCGCTCGTCCTTGCAGGCGTTGGGGTATTTCTGCGCCTTCTCGATATCCTTAACGGTGATGAGCCCGACGCAGCGATAGGCATCGTCTACTACCAGAATCTTTTCGATGCGGTGCTGGTGCAGAAGCCGCTTGGCTTCGTCCGACTTCACGCCTTCCTTCACCGTGACCAGCTTGGTGGTCATCAGCTCGGCCACTTTCTGGCGCGGGTCGGCTGCGAAACGCACATCGCGATTGGTGAGGATGCCCACCAGCTTGCCCGCGGCCTTGCCGCTATGCGCTTCCACCACCGGCACGCCGGAGATGCGGTGCCGCTCCATCAGCGTAAGCGCGTCAGCCAGCGACGCCTCTGGCCCGATGGTAACAGGATTGACCACCATGCCGCTTTCGAAGCGTTTGACGCGGCGAACCTGTTCGGCCTGTTCCTCGATGGTGAGATTCTTATGAATCACACCCATGCCGCCGGCCTGGGCCATGGCGATGGCAAGGCCTGCTTCCGTCACCGTGTCCATGGCGGCGGAGATCAGCGGAATGCCCAGCTCCACGGATTTGGTCAGCCGCGAGCGGGTATCGGCCTGGGCGGGAAGGATTTCGGAAGCCCCCGGCACCAGCAACACATCATCGAAGGTCAGGGCTTCGCGGATGGTGTGGCTGCTCGGCATAGGGCGCGGCTCCGTCTTGGAGCGCCGAGCCTGTATCAGCGGTTCCCTGATTCCGCAAGAGGGCCGTATTTGCCCCCGTTTTGCCCTGATTCCTGCGGTTTTCGGGCCCATCCCGCCAGGAACGGAAGCCAGACGGGAACGTTCTTACGGGGCTGACCGGTCCCAAACCCGGTCTTCGGAATTATCCCAAGGAGTCGGATATGCAAAAGAAATTTCGTTTGCTGATGGGTGCGGCCATCGCCGCCACCGGTCTCGTGATAGCGGGCGCGGCCGATGCGGCGCCCCATGGCGTGAAGGTGGGTGAGCTCACCTGCAATGTGTCCAGCGGTTGGGGCTTCGTGTTTGGCTCCTCCAAGGACCTGCATTGCACCTTCCGGCCCAGCGGCCATCCGCGTGAACATTACACCGGCAGCATCTCCAAATTCGGTGTCGATATCGGCTACACCGAAGGCGGCATCCTGGTTTGGGGCGTTTTCGCGCCCTCGTCCGATGTGCGCGCCGGGGCGCTGGAAGGCGATTATGGCGGAGCTACCGCCAGCGCAACCGTCGGCGTCGGCCTGGGCGCCAATGTGCTGGTCGGCGGATTGGACAAATCCATCGCGCTGCAGCCCCTCAGCGTGGAAGGCAACAAGGGCTTGAACGTGGCGGCTGGTATCGGCGCCATCAGCCTGAAGTCGGCTCCCTAAAATCCTTGACGGGCTTCTTCGTTCGAACTGGCTCCCGCCTTAACCGGCGGGAGCTTTCTTTTTGAAGCCCAGCGCCACCAAATATAGTTCCACCGAATCCGCGCGGCTGGATGGCGGCTTCACATGCTTCACGTCGCGAAAGCTTTTCTTGATGCGGGCGAGAAGCGTGTTGGTAGCGCCGCCTTGAAACACTTTGCCGACAAAAACGCCACCGGGGCGAAGCGTATCCTCCGCCACTTCCAGCGCGATCTCGACCAGAGCGGTGGTGCGCAAATGATCGGTGGCGCGATGTCCCGTGGTAGGCGCCGCCATATCGGTCAGAAGCAGATCGGCGGGACCGCCCAACGCATCCTTCAGCATCGAGGGCACGTCGGGATCAGTGAGATCGGCCTTAAAGAAGGTCACGCCGGGGAGCGCTTCCATCTCCAGCACATCGGCGGCGACCACGGTGGCACCTTTCGCGGCCGCCACCTGACTCCAGCCACCGGGAGCCGAACCCAAATCGAGCACGCGCGCGCCCTTCCTCAGGAAATGAAACTTGGCGTCCAGCTCCAGAAGTTTGAAGGCGGCGCGGCTGCGATAGCCCTTTTCCTTGGCGGCATGCACATAAGGATCGTTCAATTGGCGCGTCAGCCATTCGCGCGACGATGCTTTGAGGCCGTGCTTCTTCTTCACCTTGACGCGTTCGAGCCCGCGTCCCGAGCCAGGCGTTTTCATGCCGGCACCCGGTGGCGCTGCGCCAGGATCTCGTCGCGCATCTGCCGCAGCATGCCTTCGCGCAGTCCCCTGTCGGCCACACGCAGCATGGGACTTGGCCAGAGCGCACAGATCGCGGCGAAGATGGCCGAACCCGCCAGCATGAGGTCGGCGCGCTCCGGCCCGATGGCGCCGATCTTGGCCAGCGCCGCCACATCCATATGGGAAATCCGGTCCACCACCGAGAGCAGCCGCACGGTGTCATGCCAGCTGCCATCCACCTTGGCGCGATTATAGCGCGGCAGCTTGAGCGCGATCGCAGCCAAGGTCGTCACCGTACCCGAGGTGCCGAGCAGATGCTCTGCCTTGGGATCAAAGCTTTGGGTCTTCAGCGCCAAAGGCGCGAAACGCGCCTGCATGGCCGCGCGCATCGTCTCGAAGCCGGCGCGATTGCGGGCAGCGGCGCCATAATCCTCGGCCAGATTGACCACACCGACCGGAAGTGAGGCCGTGAAGCGCTTCTCCAGCCGGCTGCCGGCCCTACGCTGCCAGACAATTTCGGTCGAACCGCCGCCGATATCGAAGATCAACGCGCCCTGATATTTGGGCCCGATCAGCGGCGCACAGCCCAGCGACGCCAGATCGGCCTCTTCGTCCGGCGAGATCACGGATAAGACGATACCTGTCTCGGTCCGCGCGCGAGCGACAAGCTGCTCGGTATTCACGGCCTGGCGCGCCGCCTGGGTGGCGATGGCGCGCACATGGCGGACGCGATGACGCGCGATCCGCCCGGCGCAAATCTTGAGCGCCGCAATGGTGCGGTCCATGGCGGCGTCCGACAGGCGCCCTGTTTCGCCCACACCCTCCCCCAGCCGGACGATGCGGGAAAAGGAATCCACCACCCGGAACTGGTCCGGCGGCTGGGGCCTCGCGATCAGGAGACGGCAATTGTTGGTGCCAAGGTCCAGAACCGCCAGAAGCGGTCCGCCCGCGCTGGCCCCGCCGCCCTTTCTTGTCCCCGCATGCGTCCGATTATCCTGCAACTCCGCCTCGCCGCAGACTCAACCAGCGGCGAAACTAGCATGGCGCGACCGGGTTGACACCGCGGCACGATCGTTCGGCGGATGCCAAAATATGGAAGATTTCCAGCCGCTATAATCGCATCGCTTTGGCTTAGGAGGTTGCAGCAATGGCGGGGAAAACATGGACGGCGATCCTGGCGGGCGGCGCGATAATCGCCGTGCCGCTACTCGCGCAGGCGCAATGGAAGACGGTTTGGGCTTATGGAGGGGAAAAAGGCCCCGCGCATTGGGCGGAATTGGATCCTGAATACGCCATCTGCGGCAGCGGCAAGGCGCAATCGCCGATCGACATTCGAAATCCCCGCAAGACGGGGCTGCCTGCCCTCACCTTCGCGTTCAAATCCGGGCCACTCAATCTGATCAACAATGGCTATACCGCCATCAGGGTCGATTATAAGCCCGGCAATGGCGACATCCTGGCGGTGGACGGCAAGCAATATGAACTGACCCAGTTTCACTTTCATCATCCCAGCGAGGAAACCATCGCCGGCAAGCCCGCCGATATGGTGCTGCATTTGATGTATCAGGGTGCAGACGGCAAAATCGTGGGCGTGGCGGTCTTGATGCGCCGGGGCAAGGCCAATCCCGCCATCACGGAATTGTGGTCGCACATGCCGCAGAAGCCCGGCGCCTATCACCTGATAGCGAATGTCGCTTTCGATCCCGTAGGCCTGGTGCCCAAAGAGCTGGGTTATTATCGCTACGAAGGCTCCGTCACCGCGCCGCCCTGCCATGAGGGCGTGACATGGTATGTGCTGAAGACCGCCCTGACGGTTTCGGCGGAACAGATCGCGGAATTCGCCAGGCTCTGCCCCCATGACGTGCGGCCGGTGCAGAATTTGAACGGACGCATGATCGAGGAAAGCGAATAGGCGCAGTTCCATCGCTTGCCGCGGAACCGGAACGAACCAAAAACCGGATCGTTTTCAAATTCGGGCGGGGCGGATGCTGCCCCCGATGCCAGTCATGGTGCAGCTGGAAGAAAGGAGATGTATCGTGAAAAACACGAGATTGTTTGCGCTTGCCGCAATCCTCAGCATGAGCGCCGCGCTTCCCGCGCTGGCGGCGTTGGACACCGATACGGTCTATGTTTCCCCGGATCGTTACACCAGCGTAAGCTGGTCGGATTTTGACGGTCCCGTGGCGCGATTGAATTTGATCAGCGACCGCACCCTGGATTGCGATCGCATCACGGTTCATTATCGCGACGGCACCGCGCAGGACGTGTTCTCGGGCACACTCTATTCCAATGAGCGCCAGAGCATCGCCGTCCCGGATGGCGAGCGGGGCGTTTCCGATGTGAGATTGGCGTGCCGGGCCGACGGTGATTTTGGCGCGCGCCTTTCCCTCCATGCCGACGTAATGCCGCCACCGCGCCATACTTATTACACAGTGCCGCGGCGCGATCCCGATGCTCTAACAGCGACGGCGCTTCAGCCGATTGCCGAACCGGATTTCGGCCACTGGGCCAATCATTCGATCATGGTATCTGGCTCGGGCGAGCGGCAATTGAATGCCGTCGCGCTGCAGCCAGTGGGCGCGGATGCGCAATGCCGCCGGTTGACCACGACCTTCGATGACGGCAGCTCCAGCGTCTCAGATGTCAATGGCGGCGCGCCGCTTCGCGAGGGCGAAATCTATAGCGTGCGCGTGGATGGGCAGGATCGTGGCCTTAGCGGCATCGGCCTGACCTGCCAGGCGCGCAACAATGACTCGGTCACCATCAAGGTTTTTGGCGTCGGCTGACCAACGCGGCAAAGCGGCTCGGCTCTTCAGAGAGCCGGGCCGTTTTCCGACACGCGAATCCTGCTAGATTTCCGTCCTCTCACAGGGGGCGGTCATCATGACGGCAAGACATATCCTGGTTGCGGCCTTGGCGGTGTTGCTTGTTGCGCCCGCCCGGGCTGAAAGCGTTTCGCTGGTGGCGCATCTTCTGGGCGGCAACAACATCCCTGCCAACAAGAGCGACGCCTTTGGCGAGGCCCAATTCACTTACGACACCGCCGCGCGGCTACTTGATTATTACGTGACCTATGACGGCATCGCACCCAGCAAGATCGACCTGCATGGACCGGCGGCCGCGAACGAAAGCGGCGCCATGGCGGCCAATATTCCCGTCTCGGAGAACCCGGTGACCGGCAAGCTTACCCTCACCCCGGACCAGGGCGCCGCCCTTCTAGCGGGCCGGATGTATGTCGACATCCATAGCCAGGCTTTTGCCAATGGCGAGATCCGCGGCCAAATCGGCGAGCACTGAGGTTCGGCGGGCGCTAAAGTCAGGCGGCGACAAGCGCGGCGATTTCGTCTTTCAGCTGCAGCTTGCGCTTCTTGAGGCGCGACAGGAGTTGATCGTCGCAGCTCAAGATGTTCGCGAGCGCGGCGATCACATTGTCCAGATCGTCATGGGCTGTCGTCAGAGCGGCCCGGCGCGTGGTCGCGCCAAAACTCAGGTCCGGCGTTGCAATAGTTTGGGCGTGCATGAGCGCATCCTTTCGAATGAGTCCTGCTTCCCAGAAGAGCCCCCACCCCAATCCGCCCGGCTGGCCCGGGCTAGATATGGTTAATAAAGCATTAATATGCTGAAAAAATAGTTAATGTCAATGTCGATCCGTGTGCGGATCAATGCGCCATACTTCAGGATGGAGCCGGGCGAAGCTATTTGCGTGGCCGGACGCGCTGACCCTTGAGGTCGGCGGCTTTGCCATTGGTCACGATGGCGAGTGGACGGATTAGCCGAACATTCCGACATGCTGAAGTTCGAACTCGTTCATCAGTTCGGCGAACGCAATGGCTTCCTCGGCAGGCACGCCTGCATATTGCTTGCGTGTCACGGCTACGGGTATCAAGGCCTATGCGGCTTGCGTGAAACAGGCGACGAAAGATGGCGCATTGAATTCCGAAACCATAAAGGGATTTTGCTCTGACAAGTATCAGAAAGCGATTTTCCTAAGCGATGCCCAAACCGAAGGTCACGCTTCTGGCGATTGCAGATTTTAGTGAAGCTATCACGCAAAGGCCCGATATCGTTTTCGCATTTAATGGCAGAGGTGTGGTTTACACGATTAAGGGCGAATACGATTTAGCCATTGCAGATTACAATAAGGCGCTCGCTCTTAATTCGACCTATATCTACGCAATCGTTGGCCGTGGTGTCGCTTACGGAGGTAAAGGCCTTTTCGATCTGGCAATTGCTGATTTTGAAAAGGCCCTCGCCCTCAGTCCGGGTCTCGACGTCGCAAAGGCTGGCCTAGCGGAGGCGACGGCCAAGCGAAGCCAGCAGACAATCAGGCAAGCACCATAAAGTCGTAGTCCGCATTTGGCGCTACGGCCCCCTTGAGATGAAGTTTCCCCTTGCCGAAGGCATCTGACCCTGTTTCGTGGGTGGTCAGATCGCGGAGCCGATCCCTCACTACCTTGAAGCTTTTTTCGACGGCTTCGGGATAATTCTGTTCCTCGAACAATTTCCAGCATTTCGCAACCACAGCGGGATGTAGGACAGCTTTTGGGAATTCCTGCGCAATCTTGACTGCTCCAAGATCGGCACCGTTAGCTACCGCCTCGCCTTCTTCCGTGAAGATTCTCCAGCCGTTCGCGCCGTTTGGCGCTGGCGATGGTTCTATAAACCCCTTCCGTTCTATCCAATTCCAAGCCTTAGTAAGGACCAAATCGACCTGACCTCGCTTGTGTCCCGGATAGCCATCGTTGGACATGTACTCTGCAACGCTGTGCGGAACGAAACCGGCCCCCTGTCGCATAGGTAGCGCCAACTTCAACAGGATTGGCGCAAGCTGTTGCGGGGTCATCTGAAGCAATTGATCGGCGGTCGGGACGATACGTTGTAACGGGCTTTCCTGCATTCGAGACCTCAACCGGGGGCGGGGGAACCTCCCAACATTACGACGCTTGCCGGTTGCCGCCCAACTGGCTAGAAACCCCGGCTCTGGCCCTGGTCGCCCAGAACGAATGTCGGACACTTTAGTTGGACAGGAGTTGGACGGATCAGGTAAAAACCAGCTAGGTCAATAGCTTAGTTGGGGGATCGTCTAACGGTAGGACTGCAGACTCTGACTCTGCCTGTCTAGGTTCGAATCCTAGTCCCCCAGCCATCCGCAAACGTCACGCGCGCGAGCGCACGCGTTACGTGAGCAGCCCGCGTCAGACTTCAATATGCGCTCGGAACGGCGCCTTTAGGCGCGTCCGACAAAGCTTTCAGGATCTGCGCCTCGCGCTGGCGATAGGGTGTTCCGTCAGCGCGCAGCACGTCATGAAACCAGATCGGTTCCGGATCGACTTTATAGGTGTAAGGCTTGACCCAGGAATCCCAAGGCAAAGTGGTCTGGCTTTTCCCGGCCACGAAGCCCCAATTGATCATGCCGATATTGTTGCGCTTTCCGATCGGCGTGATCGTGTCGAAGGTCGATCCCATGGCACGCGCCATATATTCAGTGCAGATGATGGGACGGCCATAAGGCGTCAGTTGCGCGATACGGCTCTCGAACGCTTCCGGCCAGCTGTACTCGTGGAATGAAATAATGTCCGATTGATCGAGCTGGATGCGCTCGATGGCGTTGAGGTTGGCGGAGGGCGACCAGTCCGCGTCATGCCACACGCCGCTGGTCAGCGGCTGAACCGGGTCGGCGCCGCGTGCCCAATCGAACACTTGTGGCAGAAGAGTCTGCACCCGCGCGAATTTGTCCTTGGGATTGTTCTTGTAATTCCCGCCGCCGCCATTGTCGGCTTCGTTCCAGACATCCCAGGCATAAATGCGCGGATCATTGGCGAAAGCACCGACCACGCCGGTGACATAGGCCTTAAGCGCCGGATATTTGCTGGGGTCGTCCAAAATCTTGGCGCCGGGCGCCTGCACCCAGCCGGAATTATGCACGCCGGGCGTGGGCGCGCGCTGGGGTCCCAACCGATAGTCGGGGTCCCAGCAGCTGTCGAACAGCACGAACATGATCCTGATCTTGTGGCGCGCAGCGATATCCAGGAACTGGCCCATGCGTTGCTTGAAACCTTCAGGGTCCTGATCCCAAAGCGCGTTGTGCAGGAAGACGCGCATGACATTCATGCCAAGCCCCTGGGCCCAGCCGAATTCCTGGTCGATCCGTGCGGGATCGAAACTCTCTTGCTGCCACATCTCCAGCTCGTTGATGG
>DATNGI010000018.1:0-15102 GCA_035605955.1 Rhizomicrobium sp. | reverse complement strand
TCGGCCATCCCGAAGTGTACATCTTGATCCTGCCCGGCTTCGGCATGATCAGCCATGTCATCGCCACTTTCTCCAAGCGGCCGGTGTTCGGCTATCTGGGCATGGCCTATGCCATGGTCGCGATCGGCTTCATCGGCTTCCTGGTCTGGGCGCACCATATGTACACGGTGGGCCTGTCGGTCGACACCAAGGCCTATTTCGTGTTCGCCACTATGGTCATCGCGGTGCCGACCGGCATCAAGGTGTTCAGCTGGATCGCAACCATGTGGGGCGGTGCGATCGAGTTCAAGACGCCGATGCTATGGGCGATCGGCTTCGTCTTCCTCTTCACCGTCGGTGGCGTCACCGGCGTGGTGCTGGCGAATGCCGGCGTCGATGTTGTGATGCAGGACACTTATTATGTCGTGGCGCACTTCCATTATGTGCTGTCGCTGGGTGCGGTGTTCGCGATCTTCTCGGGCTTTTATTTCTGGTTCCCGAAATTCACCGGCTACATGTACAACGAAATGCTGGGCAAGTTGCATTTCTGGATCACCTTCGTGGGCGTGAATTTGGCCTTCTTCCCCATGCATTTCCTGGGGCTGGCCGGCATGCCGCGCCGCTATGCGGATTATCCCGATGCGTTCGCGGGCTGGAATTTCGTGTCGTCGGTCGGCGCCTTCATCGCCGGGTTCGGCGTGCTGATCTTCCTGGCCATGGTGGCGGAAGCCTTCGCTGCCAAGCGCAAAGCGGCGGACAATCCCTGGGGCGTGGGCGCCACCACCCTGGAATGGACGCTGCCTTCGCCGCCGCCCTTCCACCAATTCAACGAACTGCCGCATATCCACTAGGCACTGGCACCAAAGGAACACCGGAACATCCATGGCCGTCACCGATACTCTCCGCTATCAACGGGTCACGACCGTCGGCGACTTCTTCGCGCTCTTGAAGCCGCGCGTGATGTCGCTGGTCGTGTTCACGGGGCTGGCCGGCATCGTCGTCGCGCCCGGCCATGTCCATCCGCTCACGGCGTTTACCGCGCTGCTCTGCATCGCGCTGGCGGCGGGTGCGAGCGGGGCGCTCAACATGGCCTATGACGCCGACATCGACGGCGTGATGGCGCGGACGGCGACGCGGCCCATCCCTATGGGTCATATCCGCCGCGAAGACGCCATGGCGTTTGGCTGGGCGATCGCGGCCTTTGCCGTGGCCACCATGTGGCTGTTCGTCAATGAACTGGCGGCGGGGCTTCTGGCCTTCACCGTCTTCTTCTATGTCGTGGTCTATACGCTGGGCCTGAAGCGGCGCACGCCGCAGAATATCGTGATCGGCGGCCTGGCCGGTGCGCTGCCGCCGGCGATTGGTTGGGCTTCGGTGACAGGTTCGTTGGGTCTGGCGCCGATTGTGCTGGTGGCCGTCATCTTCATGTGGACGCCGCCGCATTTCTGGGCGCTGTCGCTTTGGCGCTGCGAGGACTATGCCCGCGCCGGCGTGCCCATGCTGCCCGTGGTGAAGGGTAAGCGTGCCACCCGCATCCAGATCTTCGTCTATTCGCTGTTGCTGGCGCCGCTGGGCGCGGTTCCCGCCTTCATCGGTCTGGGCGGGATGCTTTATATGGTCCTGTCCGCGACCATGGGTTTCTGGATGCTGCTGGAAGCCTTCGCGTGCCTGCGCGAGAAGGACGAGGTGCGTGAGCCCGCCGCCAAGCGTCTGTTCGGCGTCTCGCTGCTCTATATTTTCGTGCCGTTCGCCGCACTGATCGTGGAGCGCCTTCTCCATCTGCCGCCGCTTTGGACCTGAGGCGATGGATGAAGATGATCGTAACAACAGGGCCGAGCGCGAACGGCGCAAGCGTAATATCGCGCTGGCGCTCGCGCTGGGCGGTTTGGTGATTTTGTTTTATCTGATGTCCATCGTGCAATGGCACGAGAATACAGGCCACTAGAGGGGCTAGTTTTATGAGCGGTGATGTAAAGCACGATTATCATCTGGTCGATCCCAGCCCCTGGCCGGTCGTGGGTTCGATCGGCGCCTTCACCATGCTCACCGGCGCCGTGTTCTGGATGAACAAGGATTACACCGGCTTCTTCGGCCTGCCGGTCAACGGGCAGCCCTGGATCTTCATCATTGGTCTGGCGCTGGTGCTCTACACCATGGCCGGCTGGTGGCGTGACGTCATCAAGGAATCGGTGGTGCAGGGCAACCACACCCCAGTGGTGAAGCTGCATCTGCGCTACGGTATGCTGCTGTTCATCGCGTCGGAAGTGATGTTCTTCGTGGCCTGGTTCTGGGCCTATTTCAATTCGGCGATCTTCTTCAACGATGTCGGCATCGGCTCCTGGCCGCCCGCGGGCATTGTGACTTTGGACCCGTGGCACTTTCCGCTCTTGAACACGCTGATCCTGCTCACCTCTGGCACCACGGTAACCTGGGCGCACCACGCGTTGCAGACCGGCGACCGCAAAGGCGCGATCCAGGGCCTGATCCTGACCGTGCTTTTGGGCGCCAGTTTCACGGGCGTGCAGGCTTACGAATATTCCCACGCGCCCTTCACCTTCGGCTTCAACAATCTGGCGATGCAGCCCTTCACCGATGCGGCGCATGTCTCGCTGTCCAAGGGCGCGGGCAATTTCGATGCCATCTACGGCTCGACCTTCTTCATGGCGACCGGCTTTCACGGTTTCCACGTCCTGGTCGGCACCATCTTCCTGACGGTGTGCCTGGGCCGCGCCATCGCGGGCCAGTTCACGCCCACGCGTCATTTCGGCTTCGAAGCGGCGGCCTGGTACTGGCACTTCGTGGACGTGGTGTGGCTGTTCCTCTTCGCCTGCATTTATGTTTGGGGTGAGGGCCCTGTCACTGTCGGCTAACACGGCTCGCTGCGCTTTCCTCGGCCTCTGTCCGCGCTGCGGACAGGGGCCGTTGTTTGACGGCTATATCAAGGTCAAGCCGTCTTGCCCCTCATGCGGCCTTGACTACTCGATATTCGATGCCGGCGACGGCCCAGCGGTGTTCGGCATTCTGATCGTGGGCGCCATCGTGGCGGGTCTGGCGCTTTGGGTCGAGTTCACCTTCTCGCCGCCTTACTGGGTCCATGCGGTGTTGTGGGTGCCTCTGATCGTGATCCTGAGCCTAGGATTCCTGCGCCTCTCCAAATCCACGCTTCTGGTCCTGCAATTCAAACATAAGGCGGGAGAAGGACGGCGGCACTGATGGGCCTCCGCTTTAAGCCTTATCCCGGTTTCACCATCGCGGCCGTGATCCTGACCGCGATTCTGATCGGCCTGGGTGTTTGGCAGCTTGAGCGTCTGCAATGGAAGCTTGCCCTGATCGCGGAAGTGAACGGGCACATAGCAGCAGCGCCGATTTCGCTCGACGCGGCGCTTGGAATGAACCCGGACAGCGCACAATATCGCCGTGTTGCGCTCACCGGCCATTTCGACAACGCCAAAGAAGCTTATGTCTTCACCACGGATGCTCAAGGCGCGCCTGTCTATCATGTGCTCACGCCGTTCGAGACCGACGATAGCCGCACCCTGCTGGTAGACCGAGGCTATGTCCCCAAGGACAAGCTCAATCCGGCGGCACGCACACCGATCGAGGGCGAAACCAAGCTGGTGGGCGTGTGGCGGGTGCCGGACGGGCCGGGCGCTTTCACCCCGGCTCCGGATCGCGCCCACCGCATCTGGTATGCCCGCGACCTCAAGGGCATCGCTGCCGCCGGTCCGATAAGGCTGGCCGCGCCGGTCGTTATCGAGGCCGATGCCGCGCCCAATCCGGGCGGGTGGCCCAAAGGCGGCCAGACGGTGGTTTCGTTTCGCAATGAGCATCTCTCCTATGCCGTCACCTGGTTCGGGCTTGCAGCGGGGCTGATCGGCGTCTATCTCGCGTTCCACATCTCCAAGGGCCGTCTTGGCTGGGAGTGAAAGGCCGTTACCGTGTCGCAATCCAGCCAATTCATCTCGACGCGGGGCGAAGCGCCAAAAGCCAGCTTTGCCGATGTCTTGCTGGCGGGCCTGGCGCCGGATGGCGGCCTTTATATGCCTGCCGCGTGGCCGCGATTCGACGCGGCTCAGATCGCAGAGTTCAAAGGCAAACGCTACCAGGATGTGGCGTTCGAAATTCTGTCGTGCTTCGTGGGCGATAGTTTCTCTGCGGCGGAATTGAAGCAAGACATCGAGGCCGCTTATGCCGGCTTCGCGCATCCAGACATCGCGCCGCTCGCTCCGATGAGCGGCAACCGCTATCTGCTGGAGCTGTTCCATGGCCCCACTTTCGCTTTCAAGGATATCGCGCTGCAGATTCTGGGGCGGCTGTTCGCGCGTGCGCTGAAACGGCGCGGCGGCAAGGCCACCATCGTGGCCGCCACGTCGGGCGACACGGGCTCGGCCGCCATCGCCGCCTTGGGCGGGCTTCCCAACATCACCGTCTTTGTGCTCCATCCCAAAGGCCGGGTGAGCGAGGTTCAGCGCCGCCAGATGACCACCAGCGGTCACGCCAATGTCCACAATGTCGCGCTGGAAGGATCGTTCGACGACGCCCAGGGCATCGTGAAGGATCTGTTCGCGCAAAGCGACTTCGCCCGCGAGATCGGATTGACCGCGGTCAACTCCATCAATTTCGCCCGCATCGCGGCCCAGAGCGTCTATTACTTCACCGCCATGGCGGCGTTGGGCGTGCCCGCCACCTTCATCGTGCCCACCGGCAATTTCGGCGATATTTTCGCGGGCGAGGCGGCGGAACGCATGGGCCTTGGCGCCAAGCGGCTGGTGATCGCCACCAACGCCAACGATATTATGGCGCGCGCCTTGAACGAAGGTGTCTATGAAGCCGGCGCCGCGCATCACACCTTGTCTCCCTCGATGGACATTCAGGTGGCCTCGAACTTCGAGCGCGCCTTGTTCGAAGCCTCGGGTCGCGATGCGGATTGGACGCGCGATGCGATGGCGGCTTTCAGCCGCGACGGGCGGCTGGTGTTACCGGAACCGGTGCTGACGGCGCTGCGCGCCCGCTACGATGCCCGTTCGAGCGACGACGAGGACACGCTCTCCACCATCAACGCCGTCGCCACCACCTCGAACCGCATCATCGATCCGCACACGGCGGTGGCGGTGAACGCTTTGCGCAAATTCGGCTTCCGCGAAGAGCCGATGGTGGTGCTTTCCACCGCTCATCCCGCCAAATTTGCCGATGCCGTGACCCACGCTACGGGTGCTGCGCCACCCATGCCGGATGCGCTCAAGCGGGTTCTGGAACTGCCCGAACAGCTGGATGTTCTGCCCAATGACCTGACTTTGATTCGCCAGTTCATCTCTTCTAGACTGACGGCATGAATATAGAAATATCTAGTCTTTCCAATGGCTTGACGGTTATCACGGACCCGATGGCCAGCCTGGAAAGCGCCGCCCTGGGCGTTTGGGTCGCGACCGGCAGCCGCAACGAATTGCCGGCCGAGATGGGGCTTTCCCACATGCTCGAGCACATGGCGTTCAAAGGCACTGCAAGCCGCAGCGCGCGCCAGATCGCCGAGGAGATCGAGGCAGTGGGCGGTTACCTCAACGCCTATACCAGCCGCGAACAGACCGCGTTCCATGCCCGTGTGCTGAAAAACGATGTTCCGCTGGCGCTCGACATCGTCGCCGACATTCTGGTGAATTCCACCTTCGCGGAGGAGGAACTGGAACGCGAGCGCCAGGTGGTGCTGCAAGAGCTTGGTCAGGCGCGCGACACGCCGGACGATATTGTCTTCGACCATCTGCAAAGCGCCATCTACAAGGGTCAAGCACTGGGCTGGCCGATCCTGGGCGAAGAAGCGACGGTGACGGCGTTCACGCCGGGCGCGCTGCGCGCCTATAGCAAACGGCAATATCGCGCCGGCGCCATGACCCTGGTTTCCTCGGGCGCGGTGTCGCATCAAGATATTCTCAAGCTGGTGGAGGAGAAATTCGCGTCCCTCACGGAGAGTGGAAATGGCCCCACATCGCCCGCGCATTACATCGGCGGCGATTTCCGTGACGAGCAGGATCTGGAGCAGGCGCACATCGTCTATGCCTTCCCCGGCGTTGCGGCGAACGATCCCGATTTCCATGTCGCCCAGCTTCACGCCATGGTCCTGGGTGGCGGCATGTCGTCCCGCCTGTTCCAGGAAGTACGCGAGAAGCGCGGCCTCTGCTATTCCATCTACGCCTTCACCAACAATTTCCAGGACACCGGCTTCACCGGCATCTATGCCGGCACGGGCGAAAAGGAAGCCGCTGAATTGTCGGCGGTGATCGCGGGCGAGATGGAAGCCATGACTGGCGCTATCAGCGATGCGGAACTCTCCCGCGCCAAGGCCCAGCTCAAGTCCGGCTTGCTGATGGGCCTGGAACGACCGGGCGCCCGCGCCGAGCAGATCGCAGGACAGATTTTCACACTCGGCCATGTGCAAAGCGTGGCCGAAATCGTGGCCCAGATCGACGCGGTGGATGTGACTGCGCTCAAACGTCATGCCGCGCGTATCATGGCAGAGCCGTCCATCGCCGCGGTAGGACCGGTGGGCCGGCTCGAACCCCACGATGTTTTCGCCGCCCGGTTCGCGCGCAAGCGCCAAGCGGCGGAATGATGAAGCCACCTCCGCCACAGGGAAAAATGCGCGCGATGATGCAGTCGCGCCCCATGGCGTTCATGCGCGGACTGACATTTCCCGGCGGCCAGCAGCCGGTCATTCGCGGTCAAGGCGTCTATCTGCGCTATCCCCGCATCGCCGATTATGCCAGCTGGGCCCGGCTTCGCGGCGAAAGCCGGGAGTTCCTCGCCAAATGGGAACCGGTCTGGGCCGACGATGAATTGACGCGCGGCGCCTTCCGCCGCCGCATTAAGCGCTATCACAAGGAAACGCGGCTGGATTCGGCCTATGTATTTTTCGTCTTCCGCGCCAGCGACGATACGCTGATGGGCGGCTGTACCTTGTCGAATGTCCGGCGCGGGGTCACGCAATGCTGCGCGCTGGGTTACTGGATCGGCGCGCGTTTCGCCCGCCAGGGTTTCATGACCGATGCGGTGCGGGCGTTGATTCCGTTCGTGTTCGGGACCTTGGGGCTGCATCGCATCGAAGCGGCCTGTCTGCCGGAGAATGAGCCGTCGCGCAGCCTTCTCGCCAAGGTGGGTTTCCGGGAAGAGGGGCTTGCCCGCAAATATCTTCTCATCAACGGCGAATGGAGCGATCACGTCCAATTCGCCCTGCTGGAAGATGAAGCTTCCTTGGCGGGCGGGGCGCGGCTAGGTTAGTCCGGTACCCGCCAAAAGAGTCGGATGCGTAAACCGCTTTTCCTTGCGTTGATCGGCCTTGTGTTCATGGGCCTCGCCACGGCTTTCGCCGCCGACGCGCCGCCGCATGCGGTCGATTTCGGATCCGATGCCAATGTCCTCAATCTTAGGCACGAGCTAACGCCCTATCACGCGCCCAGCGGACCGGAGGCGGACGGGTCCGCCTGGTATATGCTGGCGGTGACCAACAACAGCGTGCGGCCTGCCATCCGCGTGCTTCTGGCGGGACAGCCGCCGCGCATGGCGCTGAGACTTTTGCCGCGGCCGTCCCGTCCGGCGATCCTGGCGGTGGCGAGTTCGGATTCCGGCGTGGTGGTCGAGCCTGCCAAGGCCTATGGCGCCAGGGCTTGGCGCGTGATCATCCCGCCTGTCACCCAAGTGGGTTTGGCGGTGCGCGTAGGCAATGCCAGCGCGCCACCTTCGCTGCAGGCCTGGACGGAACCCGCACTGGCGTCCCACAACCGGCAGCTCGCGATCTTCATCACAGCGGTGGGCGCCTTGATCGCGGCCTCCGCACTGATCACGGCGGGTCTCGCAATCCTGATCGGGCATGCCGCGCCGCGCTGGGTGGCGATTACTTTGTTTCTGCTGTTGTGGAGCTGGCTGGCAGGCACCGGCATGTTCGACGCCAGTCTGGCCACCCGGATCGGCGGACCTTATGGACTTTCCGCGTTCCTGACGGCGCTGGTGCTGGCGGCGGGCGCAAGGCTTGCCGACGCCATCGTTCCGGTGCGCGAGATTCTGCCCAAGCGGCTGCGCCAATTCCGGCTCGCGCTCTATGGTCTTTGCGGATTGGGCGCGGCCGCTTATCTGGGGCTGCCGGGCGCGACGTTGGTGACCGACACGCTGATCGTGCCAGGTAGCGCGGCCGTCGCGGCCTATCTCTTTATCTGCGGCCGGCGGGGCCTGCGCGCCGCGCAAGTGATTGCGCCCAGTGCCGCCGCCTTCGCGCTGGTGGCGTTGGCCGCCGCCGTCACCAGCCTGGGCGGATTGGGCGAGACCTTGACCGCGCCCGCAACGACGGGCGGTTTCGCGGCGGCCGGCGCGGTGCTTCTGGCGCTGGCGGTGATCGCGAGCGAAGAGATCGCGGTCTTGCCTTTCCTCCACGGCTCCCATGCCGCGCGCCTTCTGGAAGCGCAGAGCGCGCCGAATGCAGCGCTCGACCCAGCTGCGCCCGTGGCCAATCTTGCCCTGGCCGCGATCGGCGCCGCGCATCAAGGCATCTTCGATCTGGATTTTCGGGCTCAGCTTCTGACGCTTTCGCCGGACGCCGCGCTGATGGCGGGTCTGCCGCGCCACAAAGTGACGCTGTCGCATTCGGATTGGACGGCGCGGCTTCACCCTGATGATCGCGACATTTATCGCGGTGCGCTGGAAACTTTCCGTAGCCAGCCCGGCCAGGCTTTCCGTCTGGAATTCCGCGCCAAGGGCCAGGGCGGAGGCTGGCGCTGGCTGGAGTTGCGCGCCAGCATCGTCAGCGAACAGGACGTCCCGTCGGATTGTCTGGGCCTTCTCAGCGACGTCACCGACCGCAGGGAAGCGCCGGCGCCCGCCGGCGATCCGCTCACCGGCTTGGGCGGACGGCCGCAGCTGATGGAGGCCATGGCCGGATTGGGCCCACAGCTGGCGGAAGCGCAGCTCGCCATGCTGGACCTCGACCGCTTCAAGGCCATCCATGCCAGCATTGGCGACGCCGGTGGCGATGCCATTCTTCTCCAGACGGCGCGGCGTCTGAATGAGCGCTTCGGGCGGGACGCGCGCATGTTTCGCATCGGCGGCGACGGCTTTGCGCTTCTATTTGCCGTTGGCAGCTTTGGGCCTCAGAGTCTCGGCGATGAGATGATCGAGCTCTGCAATCCGCCGCATCCTTACGACGGCCGCAATATCTTCGCGCCGGGCAGCGTGGGCATTTCATCGCATGAGAGCGATCCTGTGCGATTGCTGCGCAATGCCGAACTGGCGCTGGCGGCTGCCAAGAGCCGTGGCGGTGCTTGCGCCCTGGTCTATCAACAGAGCCTGGAATCGCAGGCGCGCGCCGACACGGTGGCGCTGGAAGCCGATCTGCGCCAGGCGCTGGAGGAAGGCCAGATTGAAATTTTCTATCAGCCGATCATGCGGCTCTCCGATCGCGCGGTGGCGGGGTTCGAGGCGCTGCTGCGCTGGCGGCATCCGGCGCGGGGGCTGGTGGCGCCCGCTGATTTCATCGCCCATTCCGAGGAAAGCGGACTGATCGTGAGTCTGGGCCGCTTCGCGTTGGAACGGGCGGCCAACGACCTCTCTCACTGGCAGCGCTATTTTCCGCTATCGCCGCCTTTGTTCGTCAGTGTCAATCTTTCCCCGCGCCAGTTGCGCGACTCCGGATTCGAAACGGTGTTGACTGAAGCGGTGCACAGCCATGCGCTGGCGCAAGGCACCTTGACCTTGGAAGTTACCGAAAGCGCTGCCGCCGAGGATCCCGACCTCACCGCCAGCCTGACGCGGCTGAAGGACTTGGGCGCGGGGCTGGCGATGGATGATTTCGGTACCGGCACGTCCAGTCTCAGCCGGTTTCGCGATCTGCCGTTCGACACGGTCAAGATCGACCGGGCTTTTCTCATTCGCCATAGCGAAGGTGGCGAGGCGGAGCGGGTGCTGCAATCGGTGGTGACGCTGGCTCATGATCTGGGGCGCAGCGTAGTGGCCGAAGGCGTGGAAAGCGCCGATGATGCCGACTGGCTGGCTTCGCTGGGTTGCGAATTCGGCCAGGGCTTTCATTTCTCTCCGCCGCTCAGCCCCGCTGACGCGCTGTCCTTCATCGCCCGCCATCACGACATGGCCGCGGCAACGTCTTCCTAACTTACGCATTTCCACTTTTTCGATAAGGAGCAGCAACAATGACGATTAAGGTGGGCGACCGGATCCCCTCGGTGACTCTGATGCAAATGCAGGACGGCGGGCCCAAGCCGGTTTCGACGGACGAATTGTTCAAGGGCAAGAAAGTGGCGCTGTTCGCGCTGCCGGGCGCTTTTACGCCCACCTGCTCGGCCAAGCATCTGCCCGGCTTCATTCAGCAGCACGGCGCGTTGAAGGCCAAAGGCGTCGATGCTATTGCCTGCCTTTCGGTCAATGACGCTTTTGTCATGGGCGCTTGGGGCAACCAGCAGGGCGCGGGCGACAAGGTAATGATGCTGGCCGACGGCAATGGCGATTTTACCCGCGCCGTGGGTCTGGAGATGGACGGCAGCAAATTCGGCATGGGCAAGCGCAGCCAGCGTTATTCCATGGTGGTGGATGACGGTGTGGTCAAATCGCTGAATGTCGAGGCGCCCGGTGCTTTCGAAGTCTCCAGCGCTAATCACATGCTGGCTCTGCTCTAGGCTAGCTTCGCCTTTAGATTCAGGATTGCTGAACGGGCGAGAAAATCAGCCCGCTCATTTTCCGCGTGTCCGGAATGACCCGGCACCCAGGTCCAGGCCACGGAAAGGTGGCGCTGTTGCTGTTCGTCCAGCGCGCGCCAGAGATCCTCATTCTTGACCGGCTTCTTATCGGCGGTCTTCCAGCCGCGTGCTTTCCAGCCGATGAGCCAGCTCTTGGCGCCGTCCATCACATATTTGGAGTCGGTGTAGATCCTGACCTCAGCCGGCTTCTTGATGGCGCGCAGCCCCTCGATCACCGCCATCAATTCCATCCGATTGTTGGTAGTATGGGTTTCGGCGCCCGACATTTCGCTTTCATGCTGGCCGCTGCGCAGGATCGCGGCCCAACCGCCGGGTCCGGGATTGCCGGAGCAGGCGCCGTCGGTAAACAACTCAATCGAAGACGTCACAATCCATACTCCCCGGCCTGCTTCACCTTGAGATGGAAGCGCAGCCGCTTGGCATATTCGCGAGGGTCTTTGGGCCGCACCAGCGCGTTGGGATCGGGATTGAGCCAGTCATAGAGGCGGGTCAACAGAAAGCGCAACGATGCGCCGCGCATCAGGATCGGCAAGGCATTCTGCTCGGCCGCCA
The DNA here is from genome assembly GCA_035605955.1 of Rhizomicrobium sp. GTDB lineage: Bacteria > Pseudomonadota > Alphaproteobacteria > Micropepsales > Micropepsaceae > Rhizomicrobium. The sequence continues at coordinate 3,826 of DATNGI010000018.1, read as the reverse complement.
GCAAAGGTCGGCCGGTCTGGTAGGCCGCGATCAAGGCCCGGCCTTTTGTGACATTGAAGGCGCCGTCCTGCTCGAAGCACCAACTGTTCAGCATCACCGCCAGGTCATAGGCATAAATGTCGTTGCAGGCGAAATAGAAATCGATCAAGCCGGAAACCCGCTCCTGCATGAACAGGACATTGTCCGGAAAAAGATCGGCATGGATGACCCCAGACGGCAACTCGGCGGGCCAATCCCGCTCTAGCCCGAAAAGCGCATCGGCGATCAAGGCACCCAGGCCGCGTTCCACGGCATCGGCGCGGGCGCGCGTTGCCTCCGCCAGCTCGTGCCAACCCTTCAGCGACAAGGCATTGGCGCGGGTAAGCCCGAAATCCCGTCCAGCCAGGTGAAGATCGGCCAGCGCGCGGCCCGCCGCGCCGCAATGGGCCGCGTCGGGCTTGCGCAGCGACACACCGCTCAGGAAGGTGAAAATGGCGCCCGCGCGCTCCTTGAGGACAAAAGACGGCTCGCCTGCGCGACTGCGCACAGGCTGCGGGCAGGAAAGACCATGACCGGCCAGATGCTCCATCAATCCCAGGAAGAAAGGCAGGTCGGACGTGTGAACGCGCTTTTCGTAGAGCGTCAGGATGAAAGCGCCTCGATCGGTCTGGAGGTAGAAATTGGAATTTTCCACCCCCTCGGCGATACCCTTGAAGGAGAGAGGCACACCGATATCGTAGCCGGCGAGCAGGCCCTCCAGCTCCTCAAAGCCGACATCGGTATAGACCGCCATGACGCCCCGATTTTGCGCCCGTTTCGGGCTGCTTCCCTTGGGCGGCATGGATAGGTAAAGTCCGCCGCCCAAAAGCAAAGAGGGCCGAGAAGTCGGCCGGTGCCTTCAAAAAGTCAAGCCTGAGCCGGACCTTAACACCCATGCTGCGTTCCCGATTCGCCATTCTCGGCCTCTGCCTTCTGACGCTCGCCGGCTGCAATACCGGCAAGGTGAATGTCTGTCCCGTGGCCGTGATCCTGGCCGATGCCGGACAGATGGCGGTCTTCCGCCAAGGCGCGGCGCAGGACCTTTCCGGCGAGGCCTATCGCGTGATGATGACCGGCGCGCGCTCCAGCTGCGACATCAACAAGAAGACCGGTGAGACGAATTCCTCTTTCCACCTGGACTTCCGCGCCACTCGCGCGCCCTCCGCCGACGGGGCGCAATATAGCGTGCCCTATTTCGTGGCGGTGACACGCGGCGACCAGATCATCGAAAAGCGCATCCTGACCGTGCGCTTCAGCTTCGCGCCGGGCGCCTCATCGGCGACGTTCGAGGAATCGCCGGACGATTTCGATCTCCATATGGAGAACGGCCATTTCCCTTATGAATATCAGCTGATGGCCGGCTTCCAGATGACGCCAGCGCAGGTGGACTATAACAAGAAGATGGGCCGCTTCGCGCCATGACATCCCTGGCGTTGGAGCTGTCGCGCGCCGCAGGCCAAGCCTTCGCCGCGGAAGGCCTGGATGAAGCTTTCGGCCAGGTTCAGGTTTCCGACCGGCCGGACCTGGCGCAATTCCAATGCAACGGCGCCATGGCCGCGGCCAAGGCGGCCAAGACCAATCCCCGCGCCGTCGCCGAAAGGATCGTTGCTCGGCTGAAAGCCGATCCGCGCTTTGCCAAGGTGGAGATCGCAGGCCCCGGTTTCATCAATCTGGATCTCACCGATGCCGCGCTCGATGCGCGCATCGCCGCGCCGGACGCGCCCACGTCTTCGAACGGCAAGACGGCGATTGTCGATTTCGGCGGCTACAATATCGCCAAGCCGCTGCATGTCGGCCATCTGCGGTCCACCATCATTGGCGACTGTCTTCAACGCCTGTTCCGCGCCAATGGCTGGACGGTAATCAGCGATGTGCATCTGGGCGATTGGGGCCTGCAGATGGGTCAGCTGATCTCCGAGATTGGCGTGCGCGGCATCGCGCCCGTCTATTTCGACGAGGCCTTCAAAGGTCCCTACCCGGAACAATCGCCGGTGACGATGGAGGATCTGGAGGAAATCTATCCGGCGGCCTCCGCCGCCTGCAAGACCGATCCGGCACGGCTGGACGCTGCGCGCCGCGCCACCCGGCAACTGCAAGAGGGCAGACCGGGTTATCGGGCGCTCTGGCGGCATTTTGTGAAAGTCTCGGAAAAAGGCCTTTCGCGCGAGACCGAAAGTCTCGGTGTAACCTTTGATCTGTGGAACGGCGAATCCAGCGTGCATGCGTTGATCGCGCCCATGCTGGACGATCTCAAGGCGCGCGGTTTTGCCCAAATGGACGAAGGCGCGCTGGTGATCCCTGTGGCGGAAGACAGCGACAAGAAACCCATGCCGCCGCTGCTTCTGTTCAAGTCTGATGGTGGCGTGCTCTACGGCACCACCGACATGGCCACAGTGGTCGAACGGATGCGGGATCAAGATCCCGACTTGATCCTTTATGTGGTGGATCATCGCCAGCACGGCCATTTCGAACAAGTTTTCCGCGCCGCCAAGAAGACCGGAATTTCCGGCAACGCACTTCTGGAGCATGCGGGCTTTGGCACCATCAATGGGCCAGACGGCAAGCCGTTCAAGACCCGGGCCGGCGGCGTGATGAAACTGTACGATCTGATCGCCATGGCAGTGGTGGAAGCCAAGTCGCGGCTGGCGGAGCAGGGGCTGGGTGAGGATTATTCGCCCGAGGAAAAGGAAACCATCGCCAACCAGATTGCGCTGGCGACCATCAAATTCGCCGACCTCTCCAATCACCGCACCACGGATTACATCTTCGACCTGGAGCGCTTCTCGAAATTCGAAGGCAAGACCGGGCCGTACCTGCAATATGCCGCCGTGCGCATCCAATCGATCCTGCGCAAAGCCCGCGGCGAAGGGCATGCGCCGGGGGTGCCTGCGATCCATTCCCCGGAAGAGCGCACGCTGGTCCTGCAACTTCTCTCGCAAGGCGACGTCCTGCTGGCGGCCGAACAGAAGCGCGCGCCCAACATTCTGTGCGACTATGCCTTCACCTTGGCGCAGAATTTCAGCCGCTTTTATGCCGCCCACCATATCCTGTCCGAATCGGATGAAGGCTTGCGGGCCAGCCGCCTCGGTCTTTGCGCCAAAGTGCTGGAGGTGATGACCGGGACATTGGGCCTTTTGGGCATCGCGGTTCCTGAAAGAATGTGAGTAACTTCGGGGGCTTGGCGCTTTGGTTTGACAGGGCGGACCCCCTCTTTATGATGAAACTTGACGGGCCCGTCCGCCGTGAGGCGCCGCAGTCCCGGCCGACATATGATCCCGCGCGGGAGAGACCCCAGCTTTCAGGGGCGCCGAAGGAGCAACCACCCCGGAAACTCTCAGGCAAAAGGACCGCGCAGGAGATGAACTTCTGGAAAGCGGCGAGGGCTTTTGTGCCTTAGCCCACCGAAGGGGTAATCCCGGTCATGCCGGGGGAAATCTCTCAGGTCCCATGACAGAGGGGTGCCGTGCCGCCTGGTTGGGCGGAACGAGACTCATTCTTTCGGGACCTGATGACGGATACGAACGAAAACCTGAAACGCACGCCGCTTCATGCATTGCATGTGGAGCTTGGCGCCAAGATGGTGCCTTTCGCCGGCTACGCCATGCCGGTGCAATACCCGGCGGGCATCCTGAAAGAACATCTGCACACCCGCGAGAAAGCGGGGCTGTTCGATGTCTCCCATATGGGCCAGGCTTTCCTGGACGGTGCCGATCCGGCAAAAGCGCTTGAGCGCGTCACGCCTGCCGATATTCAGGGCATCGCCGACGGGATGCAGCGCTACGGCCTGCTGCTGAACAATCAAGGCGGG
>DATNGI010000017.1:0-28762 GCA_035605955.1 Rhizomicrobium sp. | reverse complement strand
GGCTTGACGGCATAAGGGTCCGGGTCCAGCGCACGGGAGATCACGGCGATCGCGAGATGGTCCTTGTCGATCTCAGCCTGGGCCAGCGCCTCCGCCGTCACACTGCGGCCGGTGTTGCCGGTATCGACGAAAGCCAGCTTCGCCGGTTCGGCGGAATGCGCGGGGAGGTACACCATGCCCCACAGAAGCGCTGCGATTGCAATTCTAGACAGTCTTTGCGGCATGCGCTTTCTCATAATAATCCGCGAGGCGGGATAGCTGGCTGGCGCAATCGCCCTGGAAGCTGGACCCGTGCATCACCGCCAGCCGCTTGGGCGCAAGACCGGCCAGCATGCGAAGCGTGGGGGCGGTCTGCGGTGTCAAGGCGGTGGCCTGGAATGCCTCTTCCGCGGCAATGGCCGGCGCCAGGATATCGTCGGTGGTGACGGCGGGACCATTGCCCAGATGGGTGAAAAGATCGCCGCAGAACAGCGTGCCGGTGGTCTCTTCATGCATCACGCCGGATTCCCAGGCATGCGGCACATGCGGGGTGTCGAGATAGCGCACGCGCTTGGCGCCCAGATCCAGCACTTCGCCATGTGCCAGGGCGCGCGGCGGCCGGTCGGCCAGATCGTTGAGCGAGACCATGCACGCCGTCTGGCCATGCAGCACGCGGGCGTCGGGCGCGGCCGCCAGCCACAGATTCATGGCGCCGCATTCGTCGCTCTCCACATGGCCGAAGCTGATCCAGCGTAGCCGGTCGATGGGCATCACGCTTTGGAACGCGGCGGAAACCAGCGGGAACATGGCGCGGGGCCCGCAATGAAACAGAAAGGGCTCGTCCGCATCGACCAGAAACTGGTTAAAGGTGAAGCCCATGGGTGGCGCGATATCCGGCACGTAGGTGGAAAAGCGCCAGATGCCTTGGGCGATCTCCGCTACGTCAGTCTTCATGATGCTCCCCACTTTTTTGCAGCCTAGCATGACGCGGCGGCGTTTTCATCGTGTCAGCTTGCAGAACCGGAGCGCCAAAACAAGCTGCGGAGGGCAGAGGGGGCGTTCTCCCCCGCGCATGCGAAGCATGCTGCCCGGGGGAGATGCCCGTAGAAGCGCTTATTGCGTGACGGCGTGAGCCGGCGCGCAAAAGTAAGCTGCGCAGGGCAGAGGGTAAAAAGCCCACTCCCTTGACGGGGCGGCGGCCGGCGAGTGACATGCTCCCGGATTGCACCGGAGCAAAGCCTTGTCCTCGTCCGCAGAAGACAATCTGGCCGAAGACGATCTGAAGCGGGCGCGGTTTTTTGCCCGCCAAGGCGCCGCGGGTCAGGCGCGTCAGCTTTATGGCGCGGTCTTGGCGCGCGAACCGCACAACCAGGCGGCGCGGGAAGAGTTGACGGCGCTTGACGCCCGCTCGGCGGAATTCCAGACATTGAGCGCGCTCCATCGCGAGGGCAAACTTCAGGCGGTGCTGGAGAACGGCGAAAGGTTGGCGGGGCTTTATCCCGATCAAGCGTTTCTGTTCAGCTTGATGGGTTCGGCCCAGGCGGGTTTGCGGCAATGGGACGGCGCGATCGTCGCTTTCGGCCGGGCAGTACAGCTTCGCCCCGATATCGCCGAAGGCCATGTCAATCTGGGCAAGGCATTGAGCGAGGCGTCGCGCGCCAAGGATGCCATCGCCTGTTTTCAGCATGCACTCAAGATCAATCCGGACCATGGCGATGCGCATTACAGTTTGGGCGTGGCGCTTCATGGCGAAGGCCGCCTGACTGAAGCGCTGCCGCATCTGGTCGCGGCGGTCGAACACGAACCCAATGCGGCGCAACTGCGCAACCAACTGGGCGCGGCGCTCTCAGACGCCGGCCGCCATGCCGAGGCCGTGGTGCAATTTCGCCGCGCGCTGGAAATAAAGCCGGGCGTGATCGGCACCTTGATCCATCTCAGCATCGCGTATGAGGCGCTAGGCCGGTTGCCGGAAGAATTGGAGGTACTGGAAACGCTTCTTAAGATCGATCCGGGCCTGGCGGATGTGAGAGGGCGTCGCTTGTTCATCTGGGAGACGGCCTGCGCCTGGCCCCTGCTGGCGAAGGAGGCGGCGCTCTTTCCCGCATTGGGGATTGAAGGCGTAGCGCTGCAGCCTTTCGTGATGCTGGCCTTGGACGACGATCCGGCGCGCAACCGGGCCCGGGCCGAGAATTTCGTGGCCCAGCGTTTGGGCGGGATCGAAGCGGCGAAGATCGTGGCCCCAGCCGCGCGGCCGGCGCGGCTCAGGATCGGCTATTTCTCGGCGGATTTCCGCGGCCATGCCGTGATGATGCAGCTGGTGCGGCTGTTGGAACTGCACGACCGCGCGGACTTCGAAATCTATGCCTATTCCTATGGCGTGGCCGTGAACGACGCCATGCGCGAGCGGGTGAAGAAGGCGGTCGATGTGTTCCGCGATGTGCCCCATCTTTCCGCGCAGGAGATCGCAGCGCTGGCGCGCGCCGACAAGATCGACATCGCGGTCGATCTGATGGGCTTTACCAGAAAGGCGCGGCTGGAGATTTTCGCTCGCCGCGCGGCGCCCCTGCAGGTGAACTATCTGGGTTATCCCGGGACCATGGGCGCGGATTTCATCGATTACATGATCGCCGACAAGGTGATCGTGCCGGATGCCGAGCGGGCGCATTATCGTGAAAAGATGATTTATCTCCCCGGCAGCCACATGGCGACCGACGACAAGCGGCAGACGGGAAGCCGCACAGTGACGCGGGCCGATTTCGGGTTGCCGGAAAATGGTTTTGTGTTTTGCTGCTTCAACAACAGCTTCAAGATTTCGCCGGACGATTACGATGTCTGGATGCGGCTTTTGCAGAAAGTCGAAGGCAGCGTGTTGTGGCTGGTGGACAGCAATATCTGGGCCTCGGCCAATCTCTGCCACGAGGCGGCAAAACGCGGGGTCGATCCCAAGCGGCTGATCGCGGCCAAGCGCGTGCCCATGGCGGATCATATGGCGCGTCACGCGCTGGCGGATCTGTTCCTGGACACCTGCCATTACACCGGCCATGCCACCGCGGCCGATGCCTTATGGGCAGGCCTGCCGCTGGTGACGCGCCCGGGGCGGGGCTATCACACACGTGTGTCGGCGGGGCTTTTGACCGCGCTGGGCCTGCCCGAATTGATCGCATCGTCGTCAGAGGAGTATGAGCGCATCGCGCTGGCGCTTGCGACCGATCCGGAGAAGCTGGCGGCGGTGAAAGCCAAGCTGGCGGAGCGCCGCAAGACTTCGCCGCTTTTTGAGAGCGCCATATTTGCCAGGCAGATCGAGGACGGCTATCGCAAAGCCTATGCGCGCTTTTTCGATGGCAAGCCGCCGGAGGATGTCGCAGTTCCGGGGTGACGGGGGCGTCATGAGCGAATTCGATTTCGAGATCAGCCGCAGGAAGCTTCTGGCTGCTGCGGGGTTGGGGGGCGGCGCAGTGTTGGCGTCTGCGCTGCTGAGTCCGGGCGAGGCGGCAGAGCCTTCGCGTGCTGCGAGCGCGCCGCCCGTCATGGGGCTGCATCTGCAATTCGGCGAAGATGCCGCGTCCGAGATCGTGGCGTCCTGGCACACGCTGGAGCCGGTGCAGAATCCGCGCATGCTGCTGGGCTATCTCGACGGCACGCCGGTGGCGGCGGCGCAAGCGGAAAGCGCGACCTACACCGACGCCAAGTCGGGACGGCTGGTGCATGCCTGGCACGCCCGGCTCGCCAAGCTCACGCCCGGCACCTCTTATATGTATGCCGCGCTTCACGATGGCGCGGAGCCGGAATTCGGCACCTTCACCGCCGCGCCACGCGGCCGCGCGGCTTTCACCTTCACCAGCTTCGGCGACCAGGGCACGCCCACCCTGGGCAAGGCGATGCCCCAGGCCGGCGGTGCGGCGGTTTATCTGAACGACAATCTGGGTTCGCCTTTCGCCGCCGACACCGTCTTGGGCGTGGAACGGGTAAAGCCGCTGTTCCATCTTCTCAATGGCGATCTCTGCTACGCCAATCTGGCGGAGGATCGCATCCGCACCTGGTGGGATTTCTGGGCCAACAATAGCCGGAGCGCCAAGAACCGGCCCTGGATGCCCGCGCCCGGCAATCATGAGAATGAGCGCGGCAATGGCGCCATCGGTTATCGGGCTTATCAGACCTATTTCGCGCTGCCCGCGACTCAAGGCCAGACGGAGGCGACGCGCGGCCTGTGGTACGGCTTCACCGTGGGGTCGGTCAGGGTGATCGTGCTCGCCAATGACGATGTCGCTTATCAGGATGGCGGCGATAGCTATGTGCGCGGCTATTCGAACGGGGCGCAAGCGGCCTGGCTGGAAAAAGAGCTTGCCGCCACACGGGCCAATCGCGCCATCGACTGGATCGTGATCTGCATGCACCAGGTGGCGATCTCAACCGCCGACAAATTCAACGGCGCGGATCTGGGCATCCGCGAGGAATGGCTGCCTTTGTTCGATCGCTATGGCGTCGATCTGGTGCTGTGCGGGCATGAGCATCATTACGAGCGCTCTCATCCCCTGCGTGGGCATGACGAGAATGCGACCTTGACGCCGCGCGCCGCCGCCACCGCAACCGACGCGATCGACACCACGAAGGGCACGGTGCATATGGTGATCGGCGGGGGCGGCACGTCCATTCCGTCCAACCAGCTTTTCTTCGATCCGCCGCACTGCCGGGTGATCACGCGCGTGGGCGAGCCGGGCGCCAATGGCAAGCGCGCCCCTGTTTATGTGACAGAAGATGCGCCTTGGTCGGCGGTCCGCAACGCGGCGCGGGCTTACGGCTTTGCCCATTTCGCGGTCGATCCCGGCCAGGCGCCAGGCAGCCGCACCAGCATCATCGTCACTTATTATGACGTGGTGGGTCGGGATGGGCAGGTTTCTCCCTTCGAGAAATTTGTCCTGCATCGCCCTCGCAGAGATGGTGCTTAGTTAGGATCCAAGAACAACAAGTGCACCGTGCCGGGCAGGAGCGTGCGCCGCGCCATGCGCCCATTCTTGGCGGGCGGCACCGGGGCCGAGGGATCGACATCGGCCATCATCACATAGAGCCGGCCGGTGGCGGGGTCGATGTCCATATTCTTGCCGCTGATACCGGTCTTGATGCTGCCTGCCGGCACATAATGATCGGGGTCCTGCTCATGGATCACCGTGAGCGTGCCGTCATAATTGGCGCTGAAGATCAGCTTGCGGGTGGGATCGAAGGCCGCGCCATCGGTGCCCTGGCCGATGGGAAGGCTGGCCACCACCTTGCCGCTGTCGGTATCGACCACATTCATCACCGCATTGAGGCAAGTGGGAAAGAGCCTGTGCGCCGTCTTGTCGATGGCAAGGCCATGCGGGCTTTCGCAGCCGGGCACGGGCCAGCGCGCGTCCACCTTGTTGGTGGCGGTGTCGATGCGCACGATCTCGCGCTTGTCGGCGCCATTGACATAGAGTTTGCCGTTGTCGCCCGAGACCGCATATTCCATGCCGCCGCCGGTTTCGATGGTGGCAATGGCCTTGTCGGTCTTGGGATCGATCACGGTCAGCGCGGCGGAATCGCCGTCCACCACAAAGACATGGCCGCTCACGGGATCGAAGGCGATGCCGTCGGCGTCATCCTTGGCGGGAATGCGCGCGCCGGTCTTGAAGCTTTTGAGATCGAAGGCGACGGCTTCGCCCTTCTTGCCGTCGTCGGTATAGCCTTTGCCTGTGGCGGTGGAGATGCCGATGCCATGCGTGCCGCCCGGCATGCCTTCGACCGCCCCCAGCACCGCGCCGCTCCTGCCGTCCAGCACCGACACGCGGTCGCCATGGGAAACATAGACGCGGCCCGACGCCGCATCGAACACCACATAATCCCAGCGGTCGGGCGCGCCCAGCGCCACGCTCTTCACCACATGATAGGCGGGCGCGTCGGCGGCGCTGGCTGCTGCCGTGCCGAGAAGAAAAGCAAGACCAGCAAAACCCCAATGATGCGACATATGGCAATCCTCTGTTCGGGACGCGGCGACATTAGCGCGAAAGGGCTACACTTTTTCCGCTATACGAAAATTTGATCCGAGCTCAGGGCTTAACGGCGAAGAGCGGCGACATGGTGGTGACGCCTCTATCGGTTTCCGCTGCATGGCCGAGATATTCCTCGATGCCGAAAGCGGCTTCGGTGGTGCGCAACAACGAATAATGACTGTAGGGCGTGGGGTCGTTGACCGGGCTCTTGCCATGGTTGGTGATGACCAGGGTGGGGATGCGGCCGCCGCCATAATTGGCTTTGCTGGCCGGATCGGTACCGCAGCAGCCCTGCACGCCGTTGCCGCGTTCGCCGCCGTCATTCTCGTCGAAGGTGACGACGATGGCGGTGTTGCCGGGCGCGCGCCAGACGGGCGAGGCCATGATTTTGTCCACCAGCAGGCCGATGGTCCGGTCGCCGCGCTCAATCAGGCCCACTGGGCTCTGCCGCTCGTTGCAATCGGCGGGCACATTGGCGCCGTTGCCCATGCCGTGCATGTCGTTGCATTGGTTGGGCACGATCTGGGCGTAATTGGGCATCTTGCCGGAGGCGAGATCGGTGTCGAGTTGTGCGAAATCCACGAAGACCTTGGCCCGCTCGGCTTCGGGCATGCCGTTCACCGCCGCGAAATTCACGAAACCATTATGCTTGGCGGCATAGAGCGCATTGGGCTTGCCTTCCGCCGGATCCTGAGCGCTGGGCCAGCGCGGCACCAGCGAGCCCGGCTTGGGCAGGTCCTCGAAATAGCCGCGCCAGGTCAGGTGATGTTCGCTCAACTGATCGGCCAGGCTGTGAGCCTGGATGGTGTGATCGGCATAATCCGGCCTTTGGCTGGCGGGGCAGAATTCGTCCTTCAGGCCGGGCTTGCAATAATAAGCGTCGTCGTCGCGGATGCCGAATGTGTCGCCGCCCACCATGGCGATGTAGTTCGGCTCGCTGGGATGGGTCTCGGCATAGAATTGCGTGGCGTTGGCGTAAGAGGCGGCCAGCCGATGCAGATTGGGCGTCCAGTCGGGATGGCCCATCAGCTGATCGAAGCCTTTATTCTCCGCCACGATCACGAAAATGTGCTCGTAAGCGGGCAGGAGCGGCCGCGCATCGGTCCCCTGGGCCGCCGCCTCCTGCGCGCAAAGGGATAACGCGCAGAGGGCGACGAAGGATATGGGAAGGGGCCGGGACATGGGCCGCCTTACATCTTCACGCGAACGCCGAAGAGATAATCGGGTTCGTAATATTCGCGCTGCCCGGGGAAATCCTTGCTCTTGGTCTGGGTGAATTCCAGATGGGTGTTGGTGAGGTTCTTCATGTCGAAATAGAGCTGGAACATCTCGTTGATCTGGTAGGTGCTGCCGAAATCGAGCCTGAGCCGGGGTTGGGAATAGAGATCGGTCGAAGCGTCCGAGCCCACCTGCCAGAGATTGCGCGAAACATAAGACGCCGCGATGTTCACATAAAGCGGCCCGCCATCATAGAAGAGGCCCGCATTGAAGGCGAAAGGCGAGGTCTGGGGCAGGGAATGCTTCTCGCCCACGCGGATATCGCCGCTGGAATTGACCAAAGTGAGATTTCCGTCGAAGCCGAAATTGCTGAAACCGTCCGGCAGGAACAGGAATTTCTGGTTATATTGCAGCTCCACGCCTTCGGCATGGGCGGCGCCGATATTCTGGAACGAGTCCAGTTCGACATTGACGCCCGCCAGCCTTGGATCGGGATAGTTCTTCACATTCAGTTGCACCGTCGGAATGATGTAATTGCTGAAGGCCTTGTAGAAGAGGCCGATGGAGGCGATGCCGCCTTCCGGCAGGAACATCGAGGCGGTCAAATCGAAATTGTTGCCGGTGGTGGGCTTCAGGTCCGGATTGCCTTGGCTGACGATATCGTTGATCACATCGATGCTTTTGGCCGCGGTGATCTGGTTGAAGCCGGGCCGGGCGATGGCGCTGGTATAGGCGGCGCGGAACTGGACGTCGTCGTCCATGCGATAGCGCACGCTGACATCGGGAAAGACATTGCTGTAGCTGCGGCTGGCGATGGAGGGCGCGATATTGCCGTCCTGGTCGATGGCGTTGGCGCGATAGGTGGCGTCGGTCCATTCGACACGCACGCCGCCCAGGAAGTCGAACTTGTCGAAGGTGACGCTGTATTGCGCGTAGCCGGCATAGACGTTTTCGTTGTCGTCCTCGAAGCTGGTGGGATCGGCGGCGATGGGCGTCTGGCCGATCTTGCGCAGGCCCTGGAAGTTCACCTGCGGCCCCAGATTATACTGGTCGTTGTGATAGATGAGGTCCGGACCGGCGGCGAGAGCGGCCAGGGTCAAGCCGGGATCGGTAAGGTCGGCGGTGAAGGCTTGGGCCTTGCGCGTGCGTTCGCGCAGGCTGCCGCCGAATTTCACCAGGCCGTCCTCGCCGCCGATGTCGAGGGGCACGGAGACATTGGTCATGCCGCCATATTCCGTGTCGGTGTTTTGCGAGGGGCCGTTGCTGCCCTTGAAGCTGGTATAGTTGGCGGGGCTGGTCAGATCCGTGCCGTCCGTCGTGTGGTAGATCGGGTGGTTGGGATTGAAATTGTTGTAGACCAGGCTGACGGCGTTCGGATCGTCGAAGGTGGTCGAGATCGAATAGGGGAAACGGTCGAAGCCTTGCGTCCAGGAGGCCTTGGCGTCGACGGCCACCTTGCCCAACAGGGTATTGCCGCCGATCTCGGCCAGATTGTTGCCCAGATTTTCCCGCGTCGCGATCATCTTCTGCTGCGGATCGGCGGAATCGACCGCGATGTCGCCGGTATTGTTGTTGGCCGAGAGGATATCGTCCGACAGGCCCTTGATGACGAATTCATGCTTCTCCGCCCGCTCGCTGTAACCGGCGTGCAGCGCGCGCAGATAAAGCGTGGTGTCGGAATCGATCGTGTAGGTGATGGCGCCGCTATAGCCCTGGCGCAGGCGGTGATACTGATACCAGCGGTTCTGCAGATCGTCGAACGGCTTGGCGGAGAGGCGCGTACTGGTGCCGGGGGGAACCACAGTGGGATCGTTGATGTAATCCTCTTCGATATCGTCGATGCCGCGATGATCCTGTTCGACGCCATAACTGAAGATGACGCTGAGGCTCTGGTCGCCGCCGAGATCGAAACGCTTTCCGGCGGTGATGTCGCCCTTATAGACCGGCGAGCCGCGCAAGGATTCGATGCCGCCGCCGATCGAGCCTTCCAGGATATGGTCCTGACCGGCGCCGATGGTGCGGGGCAGGATGTTGACCACACCGCCCAGGCCTTCGGCGTCCATGTCGGGATTAAGCGATTTCATCACTTCCACTCCGCCCAAAATGCCGGCGGGAAAGGCGTCGAAGGCCACGGCACGCGCGCCGCCCTGGGGCGAGGAGGGGTTGGAGGCGGTGAGGCGCACCCCGTCATAGGTGGTGCCGTTCAAATCGGCGTCCAGACCGCGGATGTTGATGAAGCGGCCTTCGCCCGTGTCGGATTCCATTTGGATGCCGGGAAGCCGCTGCAGCGCCTCGGCGGCGTTGGAGTCGGGCAGGGAGCGGATCTGCTCCACCGAATAGGCGTCCAACACATTGGGCGCGTCCTTCTTGATCTCGGCCGCCTGCAGCTTGGACGCCGTCACCGTCACGGTTTCCAGCGTCTGGGCCAGGGCCGGCGAAAAGGCAGGCGAAGCGGCAAAGGACAGCGCAGCGACGCCCGCCGTGCAGAGAAGATGTTTCAACATGAGAGAGGTCCCCGAGAGATGGTGCGGTGCAATTCGCGCGAGGGGGTTCTAGCGAGCGGGGCAAGACAATCCGGAAACGGATGCGTGACGGAGCGGCGAACAAATTCTGACGGTGCGCAGCCGCCTTATGGGGAAATGCCCGGTTTTATTGGTTTAAATGATCGAGGCCGGTTTGGGCCCAAAGTTGAAAATTCCCAATGAAATACAAGATGAAGAAATGCCAATGATGACGCGAGACGCAAGCTGCACGAAAATGTGGCCCGAGCGGTCCTGACCAAGAGGAACTATTTTTTGTGCCGCCCTGTCGGAGTGGGGCATGCTGGGGCGTCCTTGGGGCGAGCAAACAGAGGAGATTTCCCGTGGCAGACCAACCCCAAATGCCCAAACCCAAAGGCGGCGTCATCGCCTATCTCTCTGTCGATGGCGCGGTGAAGGCGTCGGAACTTTACAAAAAAGCGCTCGGCGCCGATGTGGCCTTCGTCAACCCGCCGGACGACAAGGGCCGCACCATGCATGTGCATCTCTACATCAACGGCTCGTCGGTGATGCTGAGCGATTTCTACCCGGAACAGGGCCACGGCAAAGTTGCCCCCGCCGGCTTCAGCCTGATGCTGAAGGTGGACGATGCCGACGCCTGGTTCGACCGCGCCGTCAAGGGCGGCATGACCGCCATCATGCCGGTGCAGAACATGTTCTGGGGCGACCGCTACGGCCAGCTCAAGGACGAGTTTGGCGTCATCTGGGCGATCAATGGGCCAATTACGACCCAGTAGGGGCGAAACGATCCGGGGGATCGTTTCGAGTAATTGGCGCCCTGAGCACAAGCGAAGGGCCGGACCCAATTACGACCCAGTAGGGGCGAAACGATCCGGGGGATCGTTTCGAGTAGTGAGGAGAGGTCCGGCGGAGCCGGACGAGCATGTCCAGTGGACATGCGAGAGCGACGAACCGCCCTGAGCACAAGCGAAGGGCCGGACCCAATTGCGACCCAGTAGGGGCGAAACGATCCGTCGCTGGCGCCAGATCGTATAACTGACCTTCGCCGAAACGCGCCGCCCGGATTTGCCCACCGGGCGGCCGCGCTGGATCGAGAAAATCGAGCCAAAACGGCGTTCGGCCTTGCCCGGTCAAAGGAATCATTGACCCGTGGGGGGAAAGTCGCATTGCATTCTTGCGGGCAGGCGCGTCACCCGGGCGATTTGATGGATTTCAAAACACCGCGATTTCTTCCGTCATCTCTTTTCACCGATGACGAGGCGGTTCAGCGCAGCGCGCTGCTTCTGACCCTCGCGAGCGTCTATACCGGGTTCACTTTCATCTTCGCCGCCTTTGCCGCCATAGTTCAGCCGGAGCTGGCGGTCAGAACCGGTTCCGCCGCGCTGATCGCATTCGCGATCACCCTGACCTGTCTAGGGCTCAGCTGGCGCGGTTGGACGAAGCTGGGCTGCGGGCTGTTCGTCACCGTCAATCTCGCCCTCATAACCGCGCGCGCGGTGATGGCCGGCGGCGTCCAGGCGGCCAATCTGATGATCTATTTCGTGTTCGCGCTGGCCGCGGGCATGCTGCTCGGCCGGCGCGCCTCGATCGCCACCGCGCTGGCCAGCATTCTCTTGTGCCTCGGCATGGCGCTGGGCTTCGATTTCGGGATCGTACAGCGCCAGGTCGCCCTTCCCAACGCGCTCGTCACTTGGTGGCTCTATGCGCTCTGCATGAGCTTCGTCATGTTCATGATCATCCTGCAGATCCTTTTGATGCTCCGTGCCCGCGCCAGGGTGGAGCATGAACTGGCGAACCGCCGCCGCACGGAAGCGCATCTTAACGCGGCGCTCAGGGCTGGCGCGGTGGGGATCTGGGACGGCCATATCGGCAGGGGCCGCGCCTGGACGGACGAGCGCACCGCCAATCTTTTCGGCGTCACCCGGGCGGAGGATGGCACGGTGCCGTTCGAGACCTGGCTCGGTACTATCCATCCGGAGGACCGCTGCAAGGTGAGCGCCGCGCTGCAGGCCCTGCTGCTGCGGCCCAATGCCAGGGGTCGCATGCAATATCGCGTGCTCCGGCCCAATGGCGAGGTGCGCCATGTCGAAGGCACCGGCGTGGTGATGACCGCTCCTGATGGCACGGTTGTGTCGCATGTGGGCACGGTGACAGACATCACCGAAAGAAAGCGGCGCGAGGAGGAGAAGGAGCGCAGCGAACAGGAGCGGCGCATACTGGAAGAGCAGCTTTTGCAGGCGCAGAAGCGCGAAGTGATGGGGACGCTCGCGGGCGGCATCGCCCATGATTTCAACAATCTTCTTGCCGCGATCCAGAATTTCGCCGCCTTGATCGAGGAAGACGCCGCTTCCAGCCCGGAGAGCCGCCAGTTCGCCGGGCGCATCCTGGCGGGATGCGGGCGCGGCAAGGACATTGTGGGCCAGATCCTCACCTTCGCCAGGACGGGGGTGCAGCGGCAGGAAGTGCTGGATCTGGCGGCTTTTCTGAACGAGAGCGCGCCCTTGCTGTCACCCGCGATCGCCAGTAGCGCGCGCCTCAACCTGTCCCCGCCGGTGCGACCCCTGTGGGTGAAAGGCAATCCCGGCCAGCTGCTGCAATTGATCGCCAATCTGTGTGTCAATGCCGGCGAAGCGTTGGGCACCAAAGGGGGCGAGGTGGGTGTCACGCTGATCGCGGCATCCAGGGCGCAAATGTTGCGCCTGGCGGGTGCGCCGGCCGCGCCCCATATCCATCGTATCGGCACGGTCGAGGTTTCGCGCCCCTATGTGCTGCTCTGCGTCAAGGACGACGGCCCCGGCATGACGCCGGAAGTGCTGCGCCGCGTCTTCGATCCTTTCTTCACCACCAAGGGCCGCCAATATGGCTCGGGCCTGGGCCTTGCGGTGTGTCAGGGAATTGTGGAAAGCCATTGCGGTTTCTGCCTGGTGGAAAGCGCGCCCGGAAAAGGAACGCGCTTCTCGGTGCTGCTGCCTCTGGCGGAGGAAGCGCCGGCGGCGTTGCCCAGGGCGGACGCGGAAAAGATGGCCGGCGGCTTCGAGCGCATCCTGCTGGTGGACGACGATCTGGATGTGCTGGATTCCATGTCGGTGGGCCTGAGAAGGATGGGCTACAATGTGCAAAGCTTCAACGATCCCCTGGCGGCGCTGGCGGCGGTGGAGCGCGGACCCGATGCCTGGGACCTTGTGATCGCCGACCGCATCATGCCCGGTCTTTATGGCCCCGAATTGCTGGAGCGGATCAAGAAGATCGATTGCCGGATTCGCACCATCCTATGCAGCGGCCATGCCGAGGAAGGCGATAGCGGTCCGCCGCCCAGCATCGATCTGCTTTTGGCCAAGCCGGTCACCGCCGCCGAACTGACCGCGGCGGTGCGCGAGCTTCTGGCCGTGACGCCGGAATTCGCGCGCGAGGCCCGGGCGTGAGGCTTAGCTCGCGGGCCGCGCGGGGATGTTGAGCCCGCGCTGCACGGCGGGGCGGGCGAGGCAGCGCGTGAGCCAGGTATCGACGGCTTTGAAGCGGTCGTAATTCACCAGCTCCGCCGCGCCGTAAAAGCCGATCAGGTTCCTCACCCAGCCAAGCGTTGCGATGTCGGCGATGGAATAGTCATCCAACAGCCAGTCGCGGTTTTTGAGCCTGTCTTCCAGCACGGCGAGCAAGCGCCTGCTCTCATCGACATAGCGGGTGAGCGGGCGCTTGTCTTCATAACCGCTGCCCGCGAATTTGTGGAAGAAGCCCACCTGGCCGAACATGGGGCCGATGGACGCCATCTGGAAGAACAGCCAGGCCAGTGTCTCATAACGCTTGGCGGGATCGGCGGGCATGAACGTTCCCGTCTTGTCGGCAAGATAGACCAGCATGGCGCCGGATTCGAACAGGCCGAGCGGTTTGCCGCCCGGGCCATTGGGATCGATCATGGCGGGGATCTTGGCGTTGGGATTGAGCGACACGAATTCCGGGGTCTTGTTCTCGTCCTTCATGATGTCGATGAGATGGACTTCGTAAGGAAGTCCCGTCTCCTCCAGCATGATGGAGGCCTTCACGCCATTGGGCGTGGGAAGGGAATAAAGCTGGATTACGTCCGGGCGCGTGGGTTTCCAGCGGCGGGTGATCGGAAACGCTGACAGGTCGGCCATATATTCGTCCTGGAAGCGGCGCAGGCCAAGCTCCCCCGCGCATGCGGAGCATGCTGGTGGGGGAGATGCCCGTAGCAGCGCTTATTGCGTGACGGCGTGAGCCGGCGCGCAAAAGTAAGCTGCGAAGGGCAGAGGGGGCAAGATTAGCTTAAGCTAGATCGTTCAGGCCTTCGATGCCCGGGAATTCCAACCCATAAGCGCCATCGATCAAGCAGGCAAGATCGGTGTCGAAATGATCGAGTTCGGCCTCGGTGCAATGGGGCGCGGCCACCAGTTTGCGCCAATCCACATCGGCGATGCAGGCCTGGCCGCGCTGATAGCGGTCCAGGATCGCCCAGGGCACCGGCACCAAGGTGCGGGTTCGGGGATCCGCGCGCACCGCCAGCACTGCGAACTGGGTTTCGCCGCTTCTGGCATGCACCAGGGTTGCGACCATCGCGCCCAGTTTTTCGCCGTTGCGCCCGAAGGCGGGGGTTTGCGCATCGGAAATCCTGTGAAATTGGCACCCCTGAGCGGTCGTCATCCTGCCTCTCCCTGTTGGGTCGTTCTTCTGAAGAGAACGCGGTCGGGCGCATTTGACACCCGTTGCGCGAAAGATTTTTGAACCTGGCGTGAAGCTGACGGGGCGGAAAGCCGTGCCGTCTTGCCGTTGACGTCAATTCCCGCTTTGATTTTCGCCGGAACCGAAAAGGAGCGCGCGCATGCCCGCCATCACCACCAAGGACGGCACCGAGATCTTCTACAAGGATTGGGGAAGTGGCGCGCCCATCGTGTTCCATCATGGCTGGCCGCTGACGGGCGACGATTGGGACACGCAGATGCTGTACTTTCTGCACCAGGGCTATCGCGTCATCGCGCATGACCGGCGCGGGCATGGCCGCTCCAGCCAGACCAGCGGCGGCCACGACATGGAACATTATGCCGCCGACATGATCGAATTGGCGGCGCATCTCGATCTGAAAGGCGCGGTGCATATCGGCCATTCCACCGGCGGCGGCGAAGTGGCGGCTTATGTGGCGCGCGCCGAAAAGGGTCGGGTGGCGAAGGCGGTCTTGATCGGCGCGGTGCCGCCGGTGATGGTGAAGAAGCCGAGCAATCCCGATGGCACGCCGCTTGAAGCGTTCGATCAGTATCGCGCCGCGTTGGCCGCCAACCGGTCGCAACTCTTTCTGGATATCGCCAGCGGGCCCTTCTATGGCTTCAACCGGCCGGGCGCGAAAATCAGCGAAGGCGTGATCCGCAATTGGTGGCGTCAGGGCATGATGGGCGCGGCCAACGCCCATTACGATTGCATCAAGGCCTTTTCGGAAACCGATTTTACGGAGGATCTGAAGAAGATTGACGTGCCGGTGCTGGTCATGCATGGCGACGACGACCAGGTGGTTCCCTACAAGGATGCGGCGTTGCTTTCCGTCAAGCTGGTGAAGAACGGGACGCTGAAGATCTATCCCGGCTTTCCGCATGGCATGTGCACCACCCATGCCGATGTGATCAATCCGGACCTTCTGGCTTTCATCAAAGGTTAGGGAGGGGCGCCGTGCTTTCCACCCTTCGACAGGCTCAGGGTGGTTTACCGCTCAAGCTGAGCTTGCCGAAGCATGAGGGCGGCGGAGCATGCCTCGCGAGCCCCATGGTCAAACCTTGGCCCCGCGTTATGATGTTCCTAAGACAATGACTCGGGGGCGTCATGAAAATCTCTGTTGCCGCGATCATCCTAACTGTGTCGGTGTCGCAGGCCTTGGCGCAAGCAGGCGGCGATGCGGCGGCGGGCAAGGCGCTGTGGGACGGCTCGCAGACCCAATGCCGTTCCTGCCACGGGGCGAAAGGCGAAGGCGCGTTCGGGCCGCCGCTGGCCGGGCGCGGCATGACGGGCGGGGAATTCCGCCAGGCGGCGCGGAAGCCTTGGGGCCTGATGCCTGCTTACAACGAGGAGCAGGTGAGCGACGCCGATCTCTCAAATTTCGCGGCCTATTTCGCGGGCCTGCCCAAGGGTGCGGAGCCGGGAGCGTGGCGGGTGCCCGCGCCGGGCGACGACGCCAAGCTGGGACAGAGGACGGCGATTTCGCTGGGCTGCGCGCAATGTCATGGCGCGACCTTGGATGTGGCGCGCGGCATATTGGGCGGCACGGCGGTCAGCTTCGATCAGTTCAAGCGGCTGGTCTATGACCATGTGCGCGAGATGCCCAAGCTTGGCATCGCCGAAGGCAACACGCCGGGCGAGCGGCTGCATATGGGCAATTACAATCCCTTGCGCATCTCAGAACAGCAACTGAAAGAGATTTACGACTGGGCCAAGAATGATCTGGGCTTTAGGCCGTATATAGAAGCGCGCTTAAGTTCGGCGGGCGGCGCGGATTATGCGCTGAAGGTGGAAAATTCCGGCCACAAGGGCAAGGGCCCGGCGGCGGAGGACTTCACGGTGCATATGGTGCTGCCGTCCGGTGTTACTGTCGTGAAAGCGGGCGGCGATGGCTACAAGGGCGTGCATGACGACCAGGGTGCTTCGGTAGCGGAATGGAAGCTGGCGAAAGTCTCGCCGGAAGACGAAAAAATGTTCACCGTGACATTGTCGCAAGCCGTGCAGCCGGGCGCGCTGAAAGGCTCGCTCACCTGGGCCAAGCCCGCGCCCAAAACCGGCGCGAAACTGGATCAGATGAACTTCACCTTGCGCTGAGAGGAGCGACACCGCAGGCGTCAGTCCATAGCGCCAGCGTATGGACGATGCGGGGCATCGTTTTGAGCGACGAGCGGTCCTTAGCGGCAGCGTAAGGACGCACAAGCAAGCGGCTATCGCTCCGGTATTTGCAGAATGGGCAAGGTGATGCCCCAGCGGATCGACGCCAGACGCACAAAGGCAATCACGCTCATGCCCAGCGTGCTGGCCACGCCCTCCGCGACGCCCAGCGCCGCCAAACCCAGATAACAGGCGATGCCGGCGGCGCAGGCGGTGACATAAAGCTCCGACTGGCGGAAGATCAGCGGCACTTCCGCCACCAGCACGTCGCGGATCAAGCCGCCGGCGCAGCCGGTGATCGCGCCCATGATGGCGGCGATGAAAGGCGTGAGCCCGCCGGCTTGCGCGATCTGGACGCCGGCGATGCTGAAGAAAGCGAGGCCCAGAGCGTCGGCATATTGCAGCGAGCGGTCGGGGGGCGGAAACCGCTTGACCCACAGCCAGGTCATCAGGGCGGCCAGCGCCGAGACCCCGATATAAGAGGGCTCCGAAATCCAGAAGATCGGGTGCCGGTCTATCAGCACATCGCGCAACGTGCCGCCGCCCGTGGCGGTGACAATGGCCAGCACCAACACGCCCACTGGATCGAGCCCCTTGCGCGCGGCCGCCAACGCGCCGCTGGCCGCGAAGACGGCAACGCCGGCAAAGATGAACAACAGGACCAGGGACATGCGGTCGAATCCGGGAAGGCCCCGGAATTTACCGCATTTCGCTCATGCAAGCAGGTCCGCCGCGCGCGAAAGGGGCTAGATCGCGTTAGGCCCTGCGTGGCCATGACCCGGACGCGCGATGCCGCTCAAGGCCTCGATGGCGCAATCCGGATCGCCGCTGGCGGCGAGGTCGCACAGTGAGAGAATGCCCACCAGGCGCTTGTCGCGATCCACCACCGGCAGCCGGCGCAGCTGAATATCGGCCATATTGGCGCTGATCTCGTCCAGCTCCTGGTCGGCATAGCAATATTTGATCTCGGGCGTCATCACATCGCGCACCTTGGCCTTGGGACCTTTGCCTTGCGCCAGGCCGCGCACTGCGATGTCGCGGTCGGTGATCATGCCGACCAGCCGGTCGCCCTGACCCACGGGCAGGGCGCCGAGATCCAGATCGGCCATCAAGCGGGCGGCTTTCTGAAGGGTTTGGTCCGGATTCACCAACGCGACGTCATGGGTCATCACCTGCTGTACCTGCATGGGGCATCTCCTGTTCCTGTTGTTTCCTTCGCCAGGGCCATGGGACCGCGTTGGCAATCCGGCGCGGGCGCCCAAAGCCAAGCGGCAGGTGCGATTTTCATCGTCCTGCCGCTCTTGTGATCTTTGAGCGGTTCTTTCGAACTCTCGGGATCACAATCAGCTAACGAGGGAAACCCAACATGTGTTGCGTGAGGTTCGGTGCCGCGATTTCACAATTTGTGACGGCTAGGAACCGGCTGCGACTTGCGGCAGCGGACATTTTAAGAGTATATGCTCCTTATAACTCTGGAGATTTCCCATGCCCCATCCCGTGGTTTCCCGCGAAGAATGGCTCGAGGCGCGCAAGGCGCTGCTGCTGAAGGAAAAGGAAGAAAGCCGCATGCGCGACACGGTCAACGCGGCACGGCTGGCGCTACCCTGGGTCAGGATCGAGAAGGATTATGTTTTCGACACGTCGGCGGGCCACAAAAGCCTGGCGGAATTGTTCGGCGGGCGCAGCCAGCTTCTGATCTATCACTTCATGTTGGGGCCGGACTGGACGGAGGGCTGCCCGCGTTGTTCCTTCCTGCATGATCATGTCGAAGGCGCGCTGCCGCATCTGAACAATCACGATGTGACCTATATGGCGGTATCGCGCGCGCCGCTCCCGAAGATCGAGGCGTATAAGAAGCGCATGGGCTGGTCGTTTCCCTGGGCCTCGTCCTTCGGCAGCGATTTCAATTACGACTTCCACGTCTCCTTCACCGAGGAGGAACGGGGAAACGGGGCGATCCATTACAATTACGCCATGCGCGCCATGAACCGCGATGAGTTGTCGGGCCTTTCCGCTTTCTTCAAGGATGAGGCGGGAAGCGTGTTCCACACTTATTCGACCTATGCGCGGGGACTGGAGGCGATGGTCGGCACGCTATTGATCCTGGACCGTGCGCCGAAGGGACGGAACGAGACAACCTCGCTATCTTTTGTGAAGCGGCATGATGAGTATAAGGCTGCGGCCGAGTAGGGACGCACTCGCAAGGTTGTGCTATTCTCGCGCTCGGGATGGGCGAGATTTCGATCCTCAGGCTGATTGTGGTGGCCTTCGCGGGCCTGGCCGCTGGGACGGTCTGGTTCTTCCGCACGACCGGCGATCCCGATTCCGCGCACAAGAAGCCGGATCTGTGGAGCGAACGAAAGCCCCGTTCCCGTTATGCCGAACTGGTGGCAGCGCGGCGCGAGGTTGAGCGACGGATGGACGATCTGCGTTTCAGCCGCGGCTATCGCGGCGACGTCAGCGGATTGCGGGATGAAACCATGGAACAGCTCCGCGCCATCCATGCCGAGATCGAAGCGCAGCTGGAAGCGCTGAGGAGCGCGCCTCAGGCGTAAGCCAGGCCATAGATCGGGGGCAGGCGCGCGGGTGCGCTGTTCCAGCTTTCGCCGCTGTCGCCGCTGAACCAGAGCCCGCCGGTGGTCGAGCCGATGGCGAGGCCCGTGCCCTCGTCATCGATCACCATGCCGTGGCGATAGATCAGGTCATAGGCATTGTCCTGCGGCAATCCGCGATCGAAATAGCTGAAGCTTTTGCCGCCATCGTCGGTCATCGCCACCAAAAGCTTGCCGTCCTTGGGATAGCGATATTCGTCCTTCACCGCCGGCACGAACCAGGCGCGCTCGGCGCGCTTGGGATCGACCGCCACGGCGAACCCGAAGGCGCCTTCATGCGGCGGGAAAATCTCTTTCCATTCGGCGATGCCGCCCACGCTCTTGAAGATGCCATTGTGATGCTGGATCCAGAATTCGTCGGGACGGGTGGCGCAGCGCACCAGCCGGTGCACATCCTGCTGCTCGGGATCGTTGGCCTGTTCGGGCGGCACATAAGCGGCGCGCAGGCCCTTGCCGCCCAGCGCCCAGCTTTCGCCGCCATCGGTGGATTCCCATACCCCGCCGGTGGAGACGGCGACCGCGATGCGGCGGCTATCGCGCGGATCGATGGAGACGGAATGGATGCCGGGCTGGTCGTAACCGCCGCCCGACCATTTCAAGCGGCGCGGATCGTCCCACAGGCTCTTCACCAATTGCCAAGAGCGGCCGCGATCATCGCTTTTGAACAGGCCGCCGGGAATGGTGCCCGCCCAAAGCCGGTTGGGCTGATCCTTGCCGCCCGCCTCCAGCACCCAAAGCAGCTTCAGGCTGGGCGCGTCTTTGCTGCCGGCGTCGATGCCGCTGTAGCTGGGGGCCGCGATCTCGCTCCAGCTTTTGCCGCCATCCTGGCTCTCATGCAGCTTGACGCCGAAATGGCCGAGATCGAGCGCGGCATAAAGCGCGCCGTCGGCGGGATGACGCATCAGCCCCGTCACCGGCGAGCCCAGGAACGAGACATTCGCCAGCGACCAGCCCGCGCCCTTCTTGCGGAATTCGAACAGGCCCTTGCGGGTGGAGGCGAAAAGACGGTCGGTCACGAGTGCTCCTTTCAGCCCCCGGAAAGGGCTTGGAAGATATGGATTTCGCTGTTTGTGGCAAGTGGACGGGCGAGCGCTTGGTCGCGCGGCGCCATCACCCCATCGATGAAGATTGCGATGTGGCGGCGAAGCTTGCCCTGATCGTCGAGCAGATAGTCGGGAAGCCGGGGAAAATCGCGCGCCACCGCCGCCAGCACATCGGCCAGCGTGGCGCCGTCATAGGAAGCCGGGTCGGTTGGTCCCACGGCGCGCAGATGCTGGGTGAAGGAGATGCGGGCCATGGGCCCAGCATAAGTCAAACGGGGACCGCGCAGAAGCTACCGGTTGGGGCGCGAGGCCGTGCTTCCGCCGCTGCTGCCGCCACCGCCACTATGGCTGCCGCCGCTGCTTCCGCCACCGCTGCTGCTGCCGCCGCCGCTGCTACCGCCGCTGCGGAAGCCGCCATGCGATCCACCGCCGCTATTGTTGCGGAAGCCGCCATTGGTGCTACCGCCATTGTTGCGAAAGCCGCCGCCGCTACCACGGAAGTCTCGTCCGCCGCGTCCTCCACCGCCATCGCGCACGCCGTCGCGATCGCGACGGAATCCGCGTCCGCCGCCGCCGCCGTAATAATAGAAGTTGGGGCCATAGAAACCGGAATAATAGCCCGGGCCATAGAAGCCGTAATCATAGGGATAGCCGTAATAGCCGTCGCCGTAGAAACCGTTGCCGTAATAACCGGGATAGGCGCCGCCACTATAATAGCTGGCTCCATATCCGTCATCGTAAGGTGTGGTGCAGCCTGCGAGTCCCACGCAGACGGCGAGAAGCGCGAGAGCGATCTTGGCGCGCATTGCAAAGACAGGTTTACCAAGCGCGGCCGGTCCTGTCATGGGCTGGAAGCGTACAATGCCTAGGCGGGCAGGAATTTTCGTTGGTTTACGGAACAAATTCCTCCCCGCGTCGTTTGGCGAGCGAGGGGATTTCGAGGGGATCAAGGTTTGGCGGGTTTACGACGCGCTGCGGTATCGGTTGCTTTCTTCGGTATGACTGGTCTTTTCGTGTCCGGCGCGGCAGCCCAGGTGGTGCCACCTCTGCCGCCTTTGCCCCTGGACGCGACGTTGAACCAGCTGGGCGCGGCCAACGCGATCAATTCGGCGCTGCCAGCCACGCCCGCGCCGGCGGCGGGTTTTGCGTTGTTGCAGAGCCTGCCCGCGCCGCAATTGACCGGCGCGCTGGATCAGCTGGCGGGCGGCATCGGGGCCGATCTCGGCACCATCGCCGATCAGGCCAACACGCCCCTGCTCAACGCTCTGATGCAGCGGCTGGGAAGCGGTGGCGGCTTGTTGCCCTTGCCCGGCGCGGAAGGCGCATCGCAGAGTTTTCCGCCGGCCTTCGCGCCCTGGGCGTCGGCCTTGGGCGGACACAGCAACATCTCCGGCGACACAGCGAGCGGGGCCGAACATGTCTCGGCCGGTGTGGCGGGTTTCGCGGCCGGGCTTGAGACGCGTGTGGGCGACAGCGCGATCCTGGGCGCCAGCGTGGCGGTGGGTCATGAAAGCTCCTCGGCGGGAACGGGCGGCAAATCGAAGAGCAACGACATCACGGTTGCGCTTTATGGCCGCGAAGGGTTCGGGCCGGCTTATGTGGCAGGCGCCATCGCCTATGGCTGGCACGACGTCACCACCCTGCGCATCGTGACAGTCTCGGGCACCGACGATCTCGAAGGCAAATTCACGGGCGAAGATTTAAGCGGCCGCATCGAAGCCGGCTGGCGTTTCGTGATGCCCGACCGCGCCGTGATAGCGCCGTTCCTGGCGTTCGGCGGCGACCGTTTCGCCGCGCCCGCTTATGGCGAAAGGGCGGTGTCGGGCGCGTCGGATTTCGCGCTCACCTATGCCAGCAACACCATTACCAACGAGCATGTCGAAGCGGGCCTGCATCTGGCGCGCGACTTTGGCGCAAGCGACGAGGTTTTGTCGCTGGGCGCTGACGCGGCTTGGGCGCATCAACTGAGCGGTCCGCCCGTGATCGAAGCGGCGTTCGCGGCCTTGTCGGGTTCGGACTTTCTGGTGCGCGGCTTGCAGCCGGCCAAGGACACCGCGCTGATGGGCGTGGGGTTGCAGCTTCAGGGCGGCGGCGGTCTTTCCTATGGCGTGCGCGGCGACGGCCAGTTCGGCGACGGCATCACCGCTTATTCCGGCACGCTCAATCTGGTCTATCGGTTCTGACGCCGTTGCGCGCTGTCGCGCGAGGACCGCTCTGCCGCCATCCCATGCTTCGACAAGCTCATGCTTCGACAGGCTCAGCATGAGGGGATCGGTAAAAAGCGGGGAATGGTTGTTATTTGGCGGCGACGCGGCCGGACGGCGTGGCTAGATAAGCGATGCCGGTTTCAGACAGCGGCGTGGCTTCGTGGCTGAGGGTAGCCAACGCGGTCTCGCAATTGCCCTTGCCGGGCTGGGTGACGAGGAGCGCAAAGCGCGCCGCCACCAGGGGACTTGCATAGGAGGTGCCGCTGGCTGAGCCATAGCCTGCGGGCAAAGCCGCCGCGCGCACATTTACGCCAAGCGCGGCGAAGCGGGCCGCATTGCGGTTGGCGTCCAGCGCGAAATGATGCGCGGCGTCGATGGCGGTGACGCCGATCACGCCGGGATAGGCGGCGGGATAATTGGGCGGCGCGGCGGGTCCATCATTGCCCGACGCCGCCACCAGCACATGGCCGCTTTCGACAAAGGCTTTCACCGCCGCCGCCAGCAGCACATTGGGGGGCCCTGCGAGGCTGATATTGGCCACCGCGATCTTGTTTTCCACCAGCCAGTTCAAGGCGAGCGCGATCTCGGCTGCGCTGCCGCCGGTGGGTTCGCCGCCGAACACATCGGCCGCATAAACGGTGGCGCCCGGCGCGTAGCCGGAGAAATTCTTGTCCGCGCCCGCCAGCAGCGAAGCGATGGCGGTGCCATGGGCGGTGGCGGGTGCGTTGCCCGTGCCTGCGAAGCTTCTGCTGACGATATGGGCGGAGGCAAAAGCGCTGTGGCGCGCCTCGACGCCGCCATCGATCATGCCGATGCTTGTGTTGGGTGAAGCGCTGGGCGGCGCGGTCAGGTCGGCTGTGTTGTTGGTGGTCGATTGGCCGCCGGTGGGATTGTAGATGTTGGCGTAATCATAGCTGCCCGTAGGATCGGCCTGGCGCAGCGCCGCCAGCGCGGCAATCGCGTCCATGCCACTGGGCGCCGCCAGCACGGTGGTGGAAAGGCCCAGCGCGCCCAATTGATCTTGTCTTACGATACGGAAATTCAGGCGCCGCGCGATGGCCAGGCTTTGCTCGCTGGGCGACACCGCCAGCACTTCGCCCGGCACGATGGGAAGTCCGCGCGGATCGCGGCCCAGCAATGTCTGGTTCAGCGGCCGTCCCACCAGATCGCGGCCCGCCGTGGCGGCGATGGCGCCGACATCCTGGGTCACGCCATTGACCGTGTTGCCGATCGTGCCGGTCACGCCGGGCGTGACGGTGGAAAGCGGCTGGGTCACCGCGCCCACGGGATTGGAAAGCGGTGCGGAGGGAATCGCGGGCGTAGCGATGCCGCCCGGCACTGTAGTTACGGGTACATTGGAGGGCAGTCCACCGATGCCGCGCGGACCAAGCCCACCGGCACCAATGCCGCCCACGCCGCCAATGCCCCGGCCGCCGACCAGTTGGGCGTCCACGCCCGCCCCGGTAGAGACCAGGATCAGGGCCGCCAGAATGAGCCGTTTTAGCGCCATTTTCCGTCCTTTTGGCACATAGTATCCTGCCAGAACGTTTAAACCCGGCTTTTGACTCTCTTCTCTGATTTCAACGCTTCTTTGTTTTAGACTCCGGCAGAATTTTGTCTTTCCCATGGAAGAAACCGGCAGTCCTGCCGTTAAGGATGCGGACATGGATTGGTCCGACGAGGATATCCGCGCCCGGATCGTGCAGCTTCTGCCAAGGCTGCGCCGCTTCGCGGCCGCGCTGACGGGCTCGATCGCCGATGGCGACGACCTGGTGCAGGATACCGTCGAGCGGGCCTTGAAGAATCTGCATCGATGGGAGCCCGGCACCCGCCTGGACAGTTGGATGTTTCGTATCGCCAAGAACCGCTTCATCGACACGCGCCGCAGCCATAAGCGCAGCGGCGTGGTGGGAACAGAAGTGCCGGAAGACGCGCCCGCGATGGTCAGCGACGGCGCGCGGGCGGCGGATGCGCGGCTGATGCTGAAAGATGTTGCCGGCGCGCTGGCCAGGCTGCCCCTGGAGCAGCGCGAGGCCCTGGTGCTGGTGTCAGTGGAAGGTTTCTCCTATCGCGACGCCGCCGATGTGTTGGAAATTCCCATCGGCACGCTCACCAGCCGCATCGCGCGGGCCCGCGAAGCGTTGGCTGAATTCGCACCGGAGGGTTAGATGGAACAGGAACCCACCCCAGAAATGCCGAACAAAGAGATGTTGAACGCCTTCATCGACGGCGAATTGGCGCCCAAGGACATGGAGCGCATCGCCGCGCTTTTGGCGGAACGGCCCGACCTGGATCAATGGGTGCGCCGTCAGGAAGAGATGCGCGTTGGCATGAAAGACGCGTTTTCCGACTTGCTGTCCGCAGCCCCGCCGGACCGTCTGGTGGCGGCTGCCAAGACCGCGCCGCTTTCCTGGCGCTGGCGGATCAAGCGTTTCACCACGGAGCGCGTGCTGGCGTCGGCGGGCGCCATGCTGGCGCTGGGCCTGGTGATCGGGGTGGCGCTTCAGCCGCCGAGCGAGATCGTCACGCGCGGCGGGCAAGTGATGGCTCAAGGTGCGCTCGCCACCGCCTTGAACGACCGGCTGGCGTCTGACGGGTATGCGGGTGCGGGCGCGCGCATCGGCATCAGCTTCCGCAATCGCGACGGGCGCGACTGCCGCACCTTCGAAGCCGGCGCGCAAAGCGGATTGGCGTGCCATGGCGACAAGGGCTGGGCGATTGCATTGTTGATCGCGCGGCCCAATGCGGAGTCCAGCGGCGCCTATCGCATGGCGGGTTCGGAAATGCCCGACGCGCTGCGCGCCGCCGTCACCGCCTCCATCGCAGGCGAGCCTTTCGACGCGGCGGCCGAGAAAGAAGCCCGCGACCGGGGCTGGAAATAGGCCGCGAATAATTTTCGATCCTCCGGAAGAAATCCTCCGCCCTGTCGTTGTTGGGTTGGAAGGGCCGGGGAACCGGCCTGTGGAACAGGAGGATTTCCCATGCGAATCAACAAGTTGTACATCATCATGGCGTCGGCTCTTTTAACCGCTTCTCTGTCGGTTCCGGCCTCGGCCCAGCTTCTGGGCGGCGGCTTGAGCGGCGGGTTGGGCGGCGGCGCACGCGGCATGGCCGGGCCTCTCGGCGGCAGCGGCAGCTTCGGCGGCGCGACCACCATCACCCGCGGCGGCCTGAACGGCATGGCGCAGGGATCGGGCGCGGCCAGCGCCACGACGCCCAACGCCGTCTCATCTGGTTTGGCGCGCGTTCCCGCCACCACCAGCGCGGTCGAGAATCGCGCCAACAGCGCCGTGACCAGCAGCGAGACCATGGGCCAGAGCACCATGAACAACACGCTCAACAGCGCGCCTTCGGCTTCGGCCTCGGCCAATGCGGGCGGCAATGCCGGCGCGATGGGCGTGACCGGTGGCGGCTCGGTCGGCGGCAGCGCCGACACCGCGACGGCCACCAATGACGTCTCGAACGCGACGTCGCGCACCATGGGCGCCGCCAACCATGTCGCCGGCCGTGCGGAAGCGGCGGGCAACAACGCGCTGGATCAGGCCACGAGCGCGGCCTCCGGCGCCAATGTCGGCGCGAGCGCCGGTGCTTCCACCGACGCGAATGTCAGCCGCTAAACAAAATCGCTCGTGAGACTTCACCCCGCCGGTTCGCGCCGGCGGGGTGATCTGTCTTTGGTGTGAAGATCCTCGTTCGACACCGGTCCTTGCCGGCATGCCCATGATTGTGTGCATGCGCGAAGGAAGACAGGGCTTGCTTTTGGCGCCGCTCGGGTTTTTATAATGTCTAGACATTATACCGGGTTGGTCGGGAACGGGCGGGAGGGGAAGATGAAATCATCGAAAATCTTCGCGATGGTGCTGGCGCTGGCACTTCTGCTGGGCGCGAAGGCGCAGCCCGCGCCTTCGGACAATCCGGCGCGCAATATCGACACATCGCTCCTCTCCAAGCCCACCTACAAAGTGACGTTCCAGTCCAATGTGCGCGTGCCGATGCGCGACGGCGTTACGCTCGCGACCGACATCTACCGTCCGGACGCGCCCGGCAAATTCCCCGCGATCCTGGAGCGCACGCCCTATAACCGCGCCACCTACATGTCGCCGGACGACGCCAAATATTTCGCTTCGCGCGGCTATGTGGTGGTGCTGCAGGACGTGCGCGGCACGTATGATTCCGACGGCGTGTTCTACGCTTTCAAGAATGAAGCCAATGACGGCTACGACACCGACGAGTGGATCGGTCATCAAACCTGGTCCGACGGCGGCATCGGCACCATGGGCGGCTCTTATGTCGGCTATACCCAATGGGCGCAGGCGGTGGCGGGCAGCAAATATCTCAAGGCCATGGTGATGACCGTCACCACGCCCGACATCTATGGCAACTGGATCTATATCGACGGCGTCTCTCATTATGGTTTCGATCTGCCCTGGGGCGGCATCGAAATGTCGGCCCATGTGATGCAGAATAATCGCGGCTTCGACTGGCCGCCCATCTACGATCATCTTCCTGTCGCCACCTCGGATGAGGCGGGACACCACATCACGCCCCATTATCGCGACTGGTTCGCCCATCCCACCCGGGATGCCTACTGGGACGGCATCAGCTTCGAGAAGGAAAGCGACTATGCCAAGGTCTCCGTCCCCATCCTGTCGATGGACGGCTGGTATGACATCTTTCTGAGAGGCGATATCCGCGACGATGCGATGATGCACAAGGTCGGCGCCACGCCGGTGGCACGCGACGGCAAGCGCCTGATGATCGGGCCCTGGGCGCATAGTACGGGTGGGCGGACCGCGCTTCCCCCGGGCAGCGGCGGCGCGGACCCCACGCCGGTCGATTTTGGCGACGATGCGGCCTTCGACAAGAACATCATCCACCTTCGCTGGTTCGACCATTATTTGAAGGGCGTCGACAATGGCGTTGGCGCCGATGCGCCCTATCAGATTTTCGTGATGGGCGAGAATCGTTGGCGCAACGAAAAAGAATGGCCGCTCGCGCGCGCGCGCTACACCAATTATTATATCCAGAGCGGTGGACGCGCCAATTCGGTGAATGGCGATGGCGTCCTGACTCAGGAACAGCCCAAGGGCGCGGAAAGCGATCGCTACAGCTACGACCCGGCCGACCCGACGCCGACCATGGGCGGCAATGTCTGCTGCAGCAATGTTCCCAGCGGTCCCTGGGATCAGCGCTCGGTGGAAAGGCGCGACGACGTTCTCGTCTATACCACCCAGCCCGTGACGAAGACGACCGAGATCACCGGACCGGTGAAGATGGAGCTTTACGCGGCAAGCTCGGCCAAGGATACCGACTTCACCGCCAAGCTGGTGGATGTAAGACCCGACGGCTATGCGCAGAATATTCAGTCCGGCATCGTGCGCGCCCGCTTCCGCGACGGCGCCGGCAAAACCGGCCAGCTGATAGATCCGGGCAAGGTCTATGCCTATACGATCGACATGTGGGCGACCAGCTATGCGCTTCTGCCGGGACACCGCTTGCGGCTCGAAGTCTCAAGCAGCGATTTTCCCCGCTTCGACCGCAATCTCAATAGCGGCGGCGATCCCAATACCGACACCCACATGACCGTGGCGCGTCAAACGATCTTCCATAGCAGCCGTTACCCCTCCCATGTCGTGCTTCCCTTGATTCCGCAGTAGGCAGGCAAGGATTGAGACCGGTTCGCGCCGGCGGGGTTTTGTTATCTTCAATGGCTGCAGAGATCAGGCTTTGGACCATTTGCCCTTGTTGATATCGAACTTGA
Source organism: Rhizomicrobium sp. (assembly GCA_035605955.1). Classification (GTDB taxonomy): domain Bacteria; phylum Pseudomonadota; class Alphaproteobacteria; order Micropepsales; family Micropepsaceae; genus Rhizomicrobium. The sequence goes on along the minus strand of DATNGI010000017.1, from coordinate 569 downwards.
CCTTGCCAGCCGTCCGCATTCGCATCAGCAAGTCTTGGAGAGCATCGGTGCTCTTGCTGCTGGGATCCACCAATTGGAGAATCGCGTAGACGGCGCGCGGTTTGTCCAAGGCGGCCAGCACGTCTTCTTCTCTCACCATCGCCGCGTTTCTCCATTTGTCTGGGCGCCGATCATCGGCGGGGTCAGCCGGGATAACAAGCCGGATTCATGCGCTGAATACCAGCCCATGGTTCGTGCCGGCACCGATCTTAGTGGAGATGGTCCAGGAAAGCGTTCATTTCGCGGGCAACATCCGAGGCGTTTGAGTTGAAGACATCGTGACGGGCGTTGGCGAGGCGGACGACTTTCGCGGACGGATTGCCGGCTTCGAACCTTTTCACCTGTTGCTCGCCTTGCGCATTCTGGATGCGGTCGACGGATTGTAAGGCGGCGGACTCGCTCGCGGGAATAGGCTTGGGCACCGCGAAAATAGCCAAGACCGGCGCCTTGATGGCGGTATATTTCTGCTGGCCTGCCAGGATCGCCTGGTCGATCTTCATTTCCGGCGTTTGCGGCGGCGAGCCGGAATC
>DATNGI010000016.1:0-36091 GCA_035605955.1 Rhizomicrobium sp. | reverse complement strand
GCTGATGAAGATTGCCGCCTTTCTACGTATGCCCCCTGGCGACTTGATACAGGTGGACGAGCGTAAGCAGATAACCAGTGGAAAGGACATTGCCCGGTTCGCCAAGTCGCGGGAAGGGAAAGCCCTGGTCCAAGGCTTCCTAGCGATCAGCAGCCCGTCATTGCGCCGTCATATCGTGGGCCTGATGGAAGCGCTGAGCCGCTAACCACCAGAAGAATTGCCTCACAGAAGAAGCATCGCGCGGGAACTTGGGGACCCCGCCAACAGCTACTGGAACGTCGGCGGCAAATTGTGTCGTTCCCAGCGCGCGAGGTCTTGGCGAGCCTGGATCATCTTTTTGCCGGCCGTTGTTATCCGGACACTCCCGAGCAAATTATAGGTCAGCCCGAGTTCCTTCAGATGTACTGCGTGATGAGCCGGAATTTCGGCGTGAAGGAATCCGGTTCCAACTTCTACGAGCGAACCAAATTCGGCATCTGAGAGATAAGGGCTGGCTGCCATGATAAGGAAACGCACTAGGCTCGGGTTTGAGCCTTATTCCAAAATAGTTCCGCATTTCCTGCACACGACCTGCGAAATCCCAACCTCGTCAGACACCCGAAAATGCAATTCGTCGTATTGAGCGAGCTCCCGCCTCACAAGCGGGCCGGTCTTTAATTCATCGCTCGCCAACGGGTTCGAATTTGGCATTCGTGTTAGGACCGGAATTTCGACGGTAACTTCACCGTCCCGAATTTCGATATCGGCCGAGAAGCGATAGGAGCCGTCGAGATTGGAATCTGGATAGTGGCGGCGGAGGAATTCCGCCAAATCTCTGGAGAATTTATTCATGGCAAAAACTCCCGTCTGAAATTTTAGCCAAGCGTGAAGGGCGAATCTAAGGCGAGATAGGGGCGCAATTTCGTATCGCGTTAAAATAAGCCCTCCGGGTCTGACACTGTCGGCTTCTTTCGCTTTGCGGTTGCCGCCTTTTCTTCCTTGGCCATTGTCCAGCGAACACCTTCAACTGTCTTGAGGCAAGCCTTCGCATCGTCGGTCGTTCCGGTCTCACCTAGCCAGGTCGCCCAATCTTGATCCGCCAGCACGGCGGGCATTCGATCCGTGGGTAGCGTGGCTATCAGCTTGTTCGCGGGCACCGTGACCATGACACATGCCTGCATAGTGACGGTGCCGGCAATGTCGAATTGACGCCATATGAACGCGATCCCAATGGCGCCCAATTCGCCCGGCGTAATCGTGTGCTGAATGCTTGGCCCCGGAATATCGGGCGCCTCGTTGAAAGTGCGCACGATCACAATGCCGCGCTGGCCGTCGCGGAAGGCGGAGGCGAATGCTTTTGTCGTGTCTATCGTTTCGGAACGTGCATGAATGGGCTTCGGTATCTTCCAATTCTTGGCATCGGGAAAGCCCCAACGCATCGGCACCACCCGGCGCTTGCCAGCTTCCTTATCCCAAATAATCACGGGCAGATTGGACATGACGCGGAAAGTGATTACGCGGTCATTGTCGCTTTCCCTCACGTCATCGCGGGTTAGTGGTTGAGAGAATTCCACCACTTCCGCCCATGACGCCATCGCTGTGAACTTGCCGCACATCGCTAAAGCTCATCTTTCGGCGGCCGCAGGGGCGTCACATTAGAGGTTTCCGCCCGTGCCTCAAATCGCGCGAACACGGCCCGGTAGGACGGAAGCATGGCCCGAACGCGCCGCACAATTTCGGCTTCTGCTGCGCTACGCGCGGCCTTCAGATTGCCCGGCGTCGCCAAGGGCGAGCCGTTGAAGGTGGTCGAGTACTTCCCGCCCTGCGAAACGATGTGGACGTGGAAGAGCGGCGGGCACTCCAGCACCCAACCCCGATAGTCCATCCCGGCGCTGTACTCGTACCATTCGCCGGGCGGTCGGTCGGACGATTTGGGATTCCAGGCCACGAGAACAAAATAGGAACAAATGCCTGCAGATGTCCAGCCGCTAGGGGTTGTGTGCTAGGTTCCAATACCGCCATGCGTTCCTTGGGCGACCAAGCAATGGAGGGTGCGGCCGATGAAAAGGTTAGCAATCGCGGCGCTCAGTGTTTTGCTCCTACCGGGAGCCGGGGCCGCAACCAATTGGAATTGGTTCGGTGGAACCACGATTAAGGGCGAAACCGAGTGGTCTTTCTTCGACAGCAAAAGCATCAAGCGCTCGAACGATGGTCACGTTCAGGTTTGGACGAAGGCAATCGCCCAGATTGATATGAATAAGCAAAAACCTACTGCTGCGATTACGGGGCAGGCCGTGGACCGCCTTAGGCACAACTACGTTCCGATGGCCGCGCATGGCAGCACCTTCGACAAGGATCAGCTCGCCAACGTCATAATCTACGAGGCCATAGCGAATGACGGTGGCGTGAAGGCTCGCGCGGAAATCTTGTTCGAGATTGACTGTAAAGGCAGCATGGATCGGTCGTTGAGCGTACACATCCACGACGGGACCGACGTTGGTTCCACTGAAAATCCGGGAAGTTGGAGCCACATAGTTCCCGAGACGAGCGCGGCGACCCTTGAGGCGGCCGTGTGTAACTGAGCTGCGCGAGCGGACTACTGCTCCCGGTCAGCCTGCTCGCTGATTGCTCAAAAGCACCGAAGCGCGCCGTGTATTCATTTGAATAGCTGGAAACACGAAAAGACGGCGGCCAATATTGCGGCCACGACTCCGATCTTGGTCCAAAAGTCGGAACGCATAGCCTTCCATTGAAGCCATTGCTCAACGTACAGCCGAGTCACCTGAACGGTCCCGATTGGAATATCAGCGCCCTGTCCGTGTCCGACCCGACCAGTGCTCAGAAGGGCGCGAACAGGAACCTCTCCCATTAGCTCAAGCGCCTTCATTGCCTCGGGCGGAATGTCGGGCGGATTCGGCGGAAAGATGCTCATGCTAGCCTCCTATTCCGCGCGCGCGCGTGGTCAAGGTCAAGCCGAGAGCCGGGGGAAATTCAAACTGGGACACCACCTGTAGGAGAGAGAGAGAACAGAAACGAGAACAAAAGCTGTAAAAACAACTGTAAAAAACTATCGGGAAAATCGGCTAAGTGTTGGAGCGGGTGAAGGGAATCGAACCCTCGTATGCAGCTTGGGAAGCTGCCGTTCTACCATTGAACTACACCCGCGCCCGTTTGGGCTTGTAGCATGCCGCCGGTGTCTTCGCCCAGCCGCTCGCTAATGCTCGCGGCGTCTGCGGCTCGAAACGATCCCCCGGATCGTTTCGCCGCCTACGGCGTCGCCGCAGACCCATTGAACTACACCCGCGCGTGCCCTGATTAGCATGTGCGTTTTTGTGGAGAAAGGGTATTCGGTGTTTTCGCCCAGCCACTCGCTAGGGCTCGCGGCGTTCGCAACTCAGAATGGTCCGCTGGACCATTCTGTCCGCTTACAGCGGACCGCTCCGAACCCATTGAACCACACCCGCGCCCCTTGGGTTTGTAGCATGCCGCCGGTGTTTTCGCCCAGCCGCTCGCTAGGGCTCGCGGCGTTCGCAACGCGAAACGGTCCACCGGACCATTTCGTCAGCCTTCGGCCGACCGTTGCTCAGCCCCTTCGCTGCTTCAACACTTACAGAAATTGACGGGGCGGTTTTGCCGCGCTGTTTTTTCGGGTTGATATGGGTGTCACATTAGGTAATCGGCGCTGCCGAACACCGTAACGATTATCGGCCTTTACCGCGAGCGGGCAGCCTTGAACGAAACCAGCTCTTTGCGACGTTCGCACCAAAGCGATAGCCGCACGCCTTTCAGGCTGTTCCAAAGGGTCAGTCTGCCCACTTTTTTCAATTCGGGATGATCCCGCAATGCGTTGGGCAGCCGGTAGTAGGGGATTCGACTATTGAGATGATGTATATGGTGAATGCCGATATTGCCGCTGAACCAGCGCAGCAAAGCTGGCAGGTCGTAATAGGAACTTCCCAGCAGGCCCGCATCGTGATGCGACCAGCCTTGCCCCCGCGCCCACACCACGCCTTCGAATTGATGTTGGACATAGAACAGCCACACCCCCATCGAGGCGGCCATCAGCATGATCGGCAAATGCACTTTCAGGAATGGCCCGACCCCTACAAGCCAGCACATCCCAGCCGCCACAAGGACGATGGCGGCATTGGTTGTCATGGTGCTGATCCATGGTCTCCAACCATCGCGCATCTGATGGATGGGAAGCCGGTGCTGCAGAAAGAACATATAGGCGGGCCCGATCACGAACATGACGGGTGGGCTGCGGTAGCAGCGATAGGCAACACGTCCCCACCACGACCTGCTCCTGTATTCCTCCACGGTCAGCAGTTCGATATCGCCAATGCCCCTGCGGTCCAGATTGCTGGATGTGGCATGGTGGATGGCGTGATTGCGCTTCCAGTAATCGTAGGGCGTGAGGGTTAGGACACCTAAAATGCGGCCTACCCAGCTATTGGCGGCGCGATAACGGAAGAAGGCGCCATGTCCGCAATCATGTTGGATGACGAACAGGCGCACCATGAAACCGGCCGCTGGCACCGCCAGCAGAAGCGTCAGCCAGTATCCCACATCCAAGGATAACCACATCATCGCCCAGAGAAATACCAATGGAACCAGGGTGATAGTCACCTCAAGCAGAGCGCGCCGCACATTGGGTTCGCTGTAACGTATCAATGAGCGCGATAGATCGGAGGGGTGAAGCATTTTGCCGATTTGCCAGGAAACAGGGATGCCTAGCACCTAAGTATGGGAAAACTCCATATGGCGTGAGCCCGGCGGCTAAAAAAAGGCGCGCGGGAAACCCGCGCGCCCGGTTCCGTTCGTCACCGCGCCTTACATTTCCAGATGCTGATAGCCACGCATCATCATATTGGGGATGGTCATGCCGGCCCACAGATCGAGTTGAATCTCGGGCTGGATGGTCTTGGGATCGATCTTCATGCCCAGCACGGCCTGGCCGCACACGCGGAAATCGACGCCCGCCTTTTTCATCGCCTGAACCAGCGCGATGTCCGGATTGTCGGTGTTGTAGCGCTTCTTATACTCGTCATTCATCAGGATCGCCGGCGTGCTCTTCTGATGGAACACCACCACCAGCTGGCGATGGCTGGCGGGCACATTGTATTTCGCCAGCGTGTTGATGAATTCCGCCACGCCGCGCAGGCCCGGATTGACCTTGTCGGGGCTGTCGGGGCCGCCGGACAGATCGAACACGAATTTATAGGTTAGCTTGGGGTCAGGATATTCATGGGCGCCGGGTTGGTCCTTCGCCGGCTCGACGCCGGGGATCGGCAGATCCTGCGCCATCGCGCTCGCCGACAATCCCACCAGCCCGGCCATCAAAATGGCGGCCGCCAACAATTTTCTCATGCCAAACTCCCTCAGTTGAATAATTTTCTTAGGTCCCGGAGGCCCCCCGGGGCAGGCGCGGACTATAGCGGCTGGGGGAGGGGCGCGGAAGGCGCGTGGGTGCAAAGAAAAGGCCCGGATCGTGTGATCCGGGCCGGTCGAACATCGCGCGGGCACAAGCGGCTCGCAGAACCATCAAGCTGAAATCTTCTTCAGTGCATTTGCCATACTGTCGAGGCCGGCTTTCAAGGTGCTGCGAGCCGTGGCGCAGTTGATGCGCACGTAATTTTCTCCGCCAAGCCCATAGGTAGAGCCCGCGTTGATCCTGACATATGCGTTCTTGGCGAACCAATGCTGCGCGACCAGTGATGAGGTGACCAATTCGCGAGCCATCATGGTTTGATTGCCCGCATAGTCGGTCCCAAGCTTGGCCTTGCCTTTGTCGCGGGCCGCCGCCTCATTGGCCTGGTCCGCCTCCCGCTTGGCGCCAATCTTGTCGATGACGGAGCTTATATCCGCCCACATGAGATAAGTGCCTTCCGGCTTGTTGCCCACCTTGATCATCGGAATGTTTGCCTTGATGTAATTGTGGGCGAATTCGAGGTTGCCATCGATATAGTCCACCAACTGGCCGAGCCACTCCTCGCCTCCGGCATAGGCCGCCTGTTCCGCGATCATGCCGAGCACATTGAGGTCTGGATGATTTTCGAACGAGGTCCGGGCGAACACTTCCGGATTGGTCGAGAAGTACCAGGCGCACATCTGGCCCGAGAGCGAGAAGGACTTACTCCCCGACTTGAAGGTGATGCTGTTGGCGACGATCTTCTTGTCGTCGAGATTGGCGAAGGGCATGTATTTCTGGCCCTTGGTCACGAAATCGCAATGGATCTCATCCGACAGCACCAGGACATTGTGCTTGAGACAGATCTCGCCATAGCGCTGGAGTTCGTCCCTGGTCCAGACCCGGCCGACTGGGTTCTGCGGATTGCAAAGGATCGAGACCTTGGTGCCGGGGATGGCGGCCTTCCGCTCGAAATCGGCCCAGTCGATCTCGTAGCGGCCGTTGACGAACTTCATCAGGCTTTCATTTTTTACCGTCCGGCTGTTCTGGATGTCGCCATAGAACCCGTTATAGATCGGCGTCGCCAGCAACACCTTGTCACCGGGCCTGGTATAGGCCCTGAGACACGCCAGCAGGCCGGCATGCACACCGGTTGTGATGCCGGTGTTTTCCATGGTCATGGCGGTGATGCCGTAGCGTTTCCGGTTCCAGTCGATCAGGCCCTGCTTGAACGCCATGGGGCCGGGCTCGGCCATGTCCAGATAGCCCCAATTGTGATGCTGCATGCGCTTGGCCAAAGCGGCCGTGACCACGGGCGCGCACTCGAAGTCCATATCGGCCACGCCGAGGCCCGCGACCAAATGGTTCACATGTTCTTCGCGCATCGCCCCGTCCCACTTCACGTCATCGAAGCCGATGCGGTTGTAGGGCTTGTCGAAATTATATTTGCCGCCACTCATCGGCGCGGCGACCGCCTCGCGGCTGGCGGCGAGCGATGCCGCCAGGGGACCCAGCGCTAGCACACCACCAGTCAAGCCGGCATTTCTCAGGAAGGACCTTCTGTCGCTTCCGGCTTTTTCCATCTGTTCCAAGTTGGCCTCCACAATGTTGCGTTCGATGCACTGGGAGGAATGGGGTTTTCATGCTCTTCCTCGAGTCATATCCCCCGATTTGACTTTCTTTGTGCGAGTACAAGCTTCCGTCCGGGCAATAACGGAGTCAACGAAACTTCGCGCGCCGTTCCGTACGCGGAACTTTCTTTTGCACAGGCGCCAAAGGTCTCGCAACGCGAAGCTGCCGCGCGCGTCAGATACCCGTTGGCCGCCAAGAAAAAACCGGCCCGGACCAGAGGTCCGGGCCGGTTGTACGATATCGGGCAGGCGCTGCGAAGAGCCTGCTTAACGATTACGCCGAGATCTTCTTGGTGGCGGCCGCCATGCTGTCGAGGGCCGCTTTCAAGGTCTTGCGCGAGGTCGCGATGTTCATGCGCATGTGGTTGGCGCCGCCCAAGCCGTAGCTGGTACCGGCATTGAGCTGGACGAAGGCGTTCTTCGCCATCCAATGCTGGACCATGTCTTCCGGCGTCTGCTCGCGGACTTCGCCCATCGCCGCACGGCCAGAGTAATCCGTGCCCATCTTGGACGCTGCGTCCTTCGCCGCCTGGTTGGCGTCTGCGGCCATCTTCTTGGCGCCGATCTTGTCAGCGATCGCGGTGACGTCGATCCACTGCAGATAGGTGCCTTCCGGAGCATTGCCGACCTTGATCATCGGAATGTTCTTCTTGATGTACGCGTTGGCGAAATCATGATTGTCGCTGATATAGGCCGTGCAATCATTCAGCCAGCCTTCGCCCCCGGCATACGCCGCTTCGGCCGAAACCATGCCGAGCGTGTTAAGGTCGGCGTGGTTGTTGAAGGCCGTCGCCTTGTACACTTCCGGGTTGGTCGTGAAGAACCAGGCGCACTTCATGCCGGCGAGCGAGAAGCTCTTGGAGACCGACTTGTAAGTGATCGAATTGTCCACGATCGCCTTGTTCTCGAGAGTCGAGAACGGAATGTACTTCTGGCCCTTGCTGATGAAGTCGCAATGGATTTCATCGGCGAGCACCAGGACGTTGTGCTTGAGGCAGATCTCGCCGTAACGGGTGAGTTCTTCACGCGTCCAGGCGCGGCCAACCGGGTTCTGCGGATTGCAGAGGATCGAGATCTTGGTGTCGGGCTGCGAAGCCTTGCCTTCGAAATCGTTCCAGTCGATCTCCCAACGGCCATTGACGAACTTCATCAGGCTTTCATTCGCCACCGTCTTGGTGGCGCGGATGTCGCCATAGAAGCCGTTATAGATCGGCGTCGCCAGCAGCACCTTGCTGCCCGGGGGGGCATAGGCATGCATGGTGGCCAGGATGCCGGCATGCACGCCGGTGGTGTAGCCCATGTTGCCCATGTTCATCGCGGTGATGCCATAGCGCTTGTGGTTCCAGTCGACGATGCTTTGCAGCCAGGCTTTGCGGCCGGGCTGGCCCATGTCGATGTAACCCCAATTGTCGTACTGCACGGCCTTGCGCAGCGCGGCGGTGATGGCGGGCGCGGCCTTATAGTCCATGTCCGCGATGCCCATGCCGGCGACGAGATGGTCGACATGCTCGTTGCGGATGCCACCGTCCCACTTCACGCTGTCGTGACCGACGCGATTGGCGATATTGTCGAAATCATATTTACCACCGACGGCGGCCTTTTCGGCGGCATTGGCGCTGCTGAGGCTGGCTGCCAGAGGGCCGAGCGCCAGGACGCTACCGCCCAAACCTGCATTTCTCAGAAACGACCTGCGATTTTGTCCTGTCTTCACGTTCTGTTCCAAAGCGAACCTCCCCATTTATCGCTGCGCACACCGAGGCTTGGCGACAATGCGATGCCGCTTGCGCCGCATCCCTCATATGGCAGATGAACACGGACTATAACGTTATTTCCATGTGCGCGGAAGCTATGGCGGGATTGTTGGCGTTGGAAACGAAGCGATTTTCCGGATTTGGATAAAAGTCGAAAAGTTGGATTCCGCACTCGTCGGGCGCGGCGCAGAAATAACTGATGTTGCAACGCACACTGAAGCATTTGCTGGAACGAAATCTTCGCGAAATGTCGCAAGACCCGCTAAGCCTCTGACCCGTGAGGCCGGATCGTTGATGGGGAACGGCGCGCGCCCCGAGCCGTCCGGTCTCCACGATGAAATCATGGTTGGCGTGCGTTCATGGTTTGCAAGGACCACCGGTCCCGAATTCTGATCGGCAAGCCGTTCCGGCACAGCGCGCAAATGCCTGCCGCGCAATGTCGCACCGCTCCGGCCACGGCGATTCGGAGGCGGCGCGTTGATGCCCGAGTCGTTGCCGGCCAGATTGGCCGCGCGACGCAGGCCCGCTAGGCTAACGCAAACGTAAAGGGGGTCGCTATGCGCAATTGGTTTTGGACATCCGTCTTCACGCTCGCGCTGAGCGCACCGGCAGGCGCGCAGCCCATGACGCCGGTCGCGATGAAGACCTTCACCTCGTCCGCGGAAGTGCAGCAGCTGATCGCCAAGGCCAAAGCGGATCGCAAGGGCGATGCCCCCACCACCATCGAACCCATTCTCGCTTTCGGCACCTATCACGCCAATCTGGAATATCGCCCCATCGCGGGTCCGGCGGCGCTGCACAACACTGAGAACGAAGTCATGATTGTGATCGAAGGTTCGGCCACGATCACCATGGGCGGCCAGATGGTCAATCCGACCAGACCCAATCCGACCAATCAATCCGCCGCCTCGATCAGCGGCGGCAGCGATACCGCTATCGGCAAAGGTGACTTCATTATGGTGCCGCATGGCACACCGCACCAGATCACCGCCGTCAAGGACGGGCCGCTGGTGCTGATGACCCTCCACATGCCGCAATAGCTTGCCGCCGCCTTTTGTCCTGTTCGGGCCGGCGCATCTGACCGCGCTGGGATTGGCATTTGGCGCACCGCTGGTGCTGGCGGCCTGGACGCGTCGCGCGACCGGGCGCGATTTCGCCGTACGCATGGTGTTGGCGGCGCTGCTGATCCTGGGCTGGGCCGGCTGGTATGCGATGCTATGGTCGCGCGGCTGGCTCGCGCCGGGCAACGAATTGCCGCTCAATCTTTGCGACTGGGCGCAAGCGGCGCTGATCGCAGCCCTGCTTTCGCGCAACCAATATGCTTATGAGCTCGGTTACTTCTGGGGTCTGGGCGGGACCTTGCAGGGCGTCATCACGCCCGATGTCGGATCCGGCTTTCCCGACATCCAGTTTCTGCTCTTCATGCTGGATCATGCCGGGCTGATCGCAGCGCTGCTGTATCTCACCCTGGGCACTGGCCTAAGACCTGTTCCAAAGTCCTTGCTGCGGGTGATCGCGGCGACACTTCTCTATGTCGCGGCGGCGGGGATCGCCGATATCGCACTTGGCACCAATTACGGCTTCCTGCGCGGCAAAGGCGATCATGTCAGCCTTTTGACATTCCTAGCGCCTTGGCCCTGGTATATCGGCGAGTTGGTGCTGATCGGGCTTTCGTCGGTCGCGGTTTATTACGCGCCATTTTTCGTCGTCGATGCGTTGAGGCGGCCGAAGACATCGACATCGTAACGTCTGCCCTGGCGCAGGACATGACCGGCGAGGCGGCCTTCCGGCAGAAAACCCAGGCGCTGCACCAGCTTTTTCGCGCCACGATTGGGGGCCAGCATCCGCGCTTCCAGCCGTTCCAGCTTCAGCGGACCAAAGGCGTGATCTATGACCGCGCCGACCGCTTCGCGGGCATAGCCTTTACCCCATTGGTCGCGGCGGAACAGGAAACCGATCTCGCCCCGGTGATGCATGAAATCCAGATTGCTGAGATCGATGCTGCCGATGGCGTCCTCGGCCAGCCAGACCGTCCAATAGAGAAAATGCCCATCCACCATGGCGGCCAATTGGCCGGCAATGATCTCGGCGGCAATGGAAAGGCGGGCGAGCGGTGGGCTGTGCCAAAATTGCATCGCTTCCGGATCGGACAGGATGGCGAACAGCGCCGTGGCATCGGCGGCCGCCAGCGGCAAAAGCCGCAACCGTTCCGTTTTGAGAATCATGACGCGATCATGCCAGCGGGCGCATAAGGGGTCCGGAAAAACTATGAGGCGGCCGGCTGCTTTCGCGCCGTAGCCGCCTCACACTGCCCCCTTCAATACGGACCCTGGTTCCAATCCCCAAACTACCGGAACCAACTCTCGCGGGGTTTCCCCAAACCGTCCATCCGCGAGTGGCGCTACTGTGCCGGAGCAAAGCCAAACCGCAACGGGGTAGCGGGGCAGCCTTGCACTTTTGGCAATGCTCTGTGGATTTTCAGCAACAAAAATGCTGTGGTTTGTACGTATTGGTAAATGCAGAAAGACCATCGCCAAACTGTCCGGCGCCCTTTTCTGGGTGTCGCCGGCTGGAACACCGGCGTCGGCGACTCATGGCGCTCTGAAATGTTTGGACAGTTTCAGGTCCTGGCCTTGGTAGTTAGAGCCCAATCCGGCACCATAGGCTTCGGGCGGCGGATCGGTCAGGCGCTCGAACACCAGCCGGCCCACGGTCTGACCATGTTCCAGAATGAAAGGCACTTCTCGCGAGCGTACTTCGAGCACGGCACGCGCTGACGGTTTTGCGTTCGCGCCCACACCGAAGCCGGGATCGAAGAAGCCGGCGTAATGGACGCGGAATTCGCCCACCAGGGGATCGAAGGGAACCATTTCGGCGGCATGATCGCGCGGGATGGCGACGCGCTCGCCGCTGGCCAGGATATAGAATTCACCGGGATCGAGCACGAGATGGCCTGCGTCATTGGCCTCTATCGAATCCCAGAATTGATGCGGATCGAGCACGCCTGGCTTATCGACGTCGATCAATCCGGTGTGCCGCTTGGCCCGCCAGCCGATGCGCCGATTTCCCGTGGAAGCGTGACCTTTCAGGTCGATGGACAATCCCAATCCACCATCGATATCCGGTTCGCGATCCACCAAAGGCTGCTCGGTATGAAGACGGCGCAGCTGCGCGTCGCCGAATTGCGGCGAACCGTGGCGGATGCGCAGTTGATTCAAGCGCGAACCTTCGCGCACCAGGGCGGGGAAGGTCTGGGGGCTGATTTCGGCATAAAGCGGGCCGTGATAGCCAGCCTCGACCCGGTCAAAAGCTTGGGCGCGGTCGGTGATCAGACGGGTGAAGACATCGATGCGGCCGGTGGAGCTTTTGGGGTTGGCGATGCCGGCGATGCGGGGCGAGAAAGCGGCGCGCTCGAGCAGTGGCACGATATAGACGCAACCGGTTTCCAGCACGGCGCCTTCGGTCAAATCCACTTCATGCATGAAGACGGCGCCGAGCTTGTCTTCCACGGTCGCGTTCGGGCCGGGCAGAAAGCTGGCGCGCACGCGATAGGCCTTTGGCCCCAGGCGCAGATCGATGCTGGCGGGCTGGACCTGGGCGTCCGTGAAATCTTCAGCAGCGGTGAGCTCGCGACCGGCCGCGATCAGGCGCCTGAGCACATGGCTGGGCAGGATGCCGGTCGAATAGCGGCCATAGCCGTCTTCGCCTTCGGCGCGGATTTCACGGTGCTCGGTCATGGTCAGGTTATACGGGGTATGCTTTCTCAAATCAGCCCAGGAACTCCTTTATATCCCCAATCGCCTCGGCTAGGCCGCAACGCTTGACCGGTGCTTTTTCCGGAAAGGCGGTCAAAAGCCGGGACGGCATGGCGCCTTCCAGGATCACGAAACAGCCGCGATCCTCCGGGCCCCGGATCAGCCGGCCGAAAGCCTGCTTCAGGCGAAAACGGGTGATCAAGTCGTCATAAGCGCGGCCAAAGCGGGCGCGCCGCGCCTTGTGCAGAATGGTCGGCTTGGGCCACGGCACTTTGTCGAACACCAGAAGCCGAAGCGAGCGGCCCGGCACATCGACGCCGTCACGCAGGGCATCGGTGCCCAGCAGGCACGCATTCTCCTCGACACGGAACAGATCCACCAGCGCGCCCGTGTCGAGGCGGTCGACATGCTGGGCATAAAGTGAAAGTCCCGCATCGGCGAGCGGCTGGGCGATGCGGGCCTCGGTGTCGCGCAGCGCGCGCACCGCCGTGAAAAGCCCCAACGCGCCGCCGCCGGCGGCCTGGAACAATTCGCGCATGGCGGCCGCCAGCGCATCGGCGTCGCGTCGCGGCACATCTTTCACGACAAAGATACGCGCTTGGTCTTCGTAGCGGAAAGGTGAACCGAAGGAGGCGCGCCTGGGCGGTTGGGGCAGATGCAGCGCGCCGGTACGGACTTCCGCGCTTTGCCAGTCCAGGCCTTCGCCGCCGGTGTCGCGCAAGGTGGCCGACGTGATCAAAGCGCCATGCGCGGGCTCCAGAATCTCGGAAGCCAGCGGAATGGTGGGATCGATCCAGTGGCGCTCGAACCCGACATCGCTGTCGCGCCCTTCCTCGCGACTGATCTCGAACCAGTCGGTGAAGTCGTCGCTGATTTCGCCGGTCTCCAGCGTTTCCAGCATCCGCATCCAAGCAGGCAGGACCAGCTTGGCGCGGCGGTCGAGCCCGCGCGCAGCCGCTTCTAGGCGCGCTTTGGTATAAGGCTCGAGTGTGGCGCTCTTCTCGTCCATCGCCTTGCGCAACAGGCGTGACAGCCGCGTCAGGGGATCGGCGATGCGTTTCAGCGCCAGCGACAATTCCATGACGGCGCGCAGCGTCTCCTCGCCCAGGGGCTGGGCTTCGGCCTCCAAAGTGTAGAAGCGGTCGCGGTCGTCGCTCCGGGCGCGGACATGGGCATAGACTTCCGCCAGGAATATCTCGCCGGGCCCACGCGCGGCGGCGCCCGTCACCCGCGCCATCCAGCCTTCGCCCGCCAGCGCGCCCGCCGCCTGCACAGCGTCTTCCAAGGCATGCTGCGCTTCGTCGTCGTCGGCGATCAAGTCTTTGAGCCGTTCTTCCAGCCCGCGCATGCGGGTGCGGGCTCGGCCTTCGGGGCCACGAATCCAACGACGCAGCTCCGCCATCTCGCGCCCCGACAGAAGCGCGGCGAAGCCGGAATCCGCCGCGTCGAACAGATGATGGCCTTCGTCGAAGACATAGCGCAGCCGCTTTTCCTGCGGCGTATCGCTGGTCTGGTCGGTGGCAAGCCAGTCCGATGCCGCCTGCGCAATCACCAGCGCGTGATTGGCGACCACGATGGGCGCATGTCGCGCCCGGCGGATGGCGCGCTCGATGAAACAGATGCGGTAATGCGGGCAGGCGGCATAGATGCATTCGCCGCGCCGGTCGGTGATCTCGCCCAGAGGCAGCGAGGCGGCGAGGAAGGCGGGAAAACCCGCGCCCGAAATATCGCCATCGGTGTGCGCGCCGATCCAGCGCGCGATCAGGCCCAGCGCCACGCCGCGCTGATCTGGCGCCAACGCGGTACGCTTGGCGGCTTCCTCGAAATTGAGCAAGCAGAGATAATTTTCTCGGCCTTTGCGCACGACGGCCTTCTCGGCGCACTCGGCAGGATCGGGATAGAGGCGCCCGATTTCCTGCACGATCTGGCGTTGAAGATTGCGGGTGTAGGTGGAAATCCAAAGGCCGGGGCCGTTCTTCTCGGCCCACACGCTGGCGGGCGCCAGATAGCCCAGCGTCTTGCCCGTACCGGTACCCGCTTCCACCAAGGCGATCCTGGGCGCGCCTGCTTCCTCGCGCGGACCGAAGGCATACGTCGCGGCGTCGCTATAGGCCGCTTGCTCGGGTCTTGGCGTTCCCACCAGCGACAATAGCCGCGCCTGGACTTCGCCGGCTGTCACGGGCTGCGTGCCCGGTGTGCCCACCGGCGCTTCGTCTTCCCATTGCGGCAAACTCCGCCAGGCTTCCATGCCGGCGATGGGCGAGCCATGTGGCGTCTCGAGCGCGAGCGCCGGTTGCAGCAGCGGGCCCCAGCGCCAGCCGCCCCGCGTCAACGTCGCTGCCAGCGGCGCGAGCTTTGCCCGCGCGTCGGTCGGCAAGTCGCGCATCTCGTCCAACAGAGTATGGGCGACGGAAAAAAGAGCGCGAGCCGCACCTTCCGGCGTGTCCGGCATTTCCAGACCCAGCGCCCGCGCCAGGCCGAGCGCGCTTGGCACCATCGGCTGGCCGGGCCGCGCGAACGCGAACAGTTCCAGCACGTCATAGAGCGGCTGCGCCGGCGGCGCTTTCAACCGCCCCGCCACAAAAGCGGTGTGCGCCACCAGCGCCTTGCCGGACTGGAAGATCGCGCGCGCCTCCTCGCGGGTGACGCGCCGGCAGTCACCGCTTGCGGTGCAAATGGCCGCGCCCGGCGGCGCAGGCACCAGGGCGACGAGACCGGCGAGCGAGTCAGCGGCGGGGAGCATGCCGCATCATAGCGGGCGCGGCGTTTGGGAAAAGCGCGGTGATTTTGTCCGGCGCGGTCGGCCGTCAGCGCAGATCGGGATAGAGATTGACCAGCGCCTTGCGGGCGCGCAGATGCTCGCCGACGACCATCTGGGCGGCATTGCGAAGCGCGTGCGGGTTTTCGCCTTCGCGCGTCGCTTGCGCGAAATGTCGCGCTGCCTTGGTCATGGCGGCAAGACCGAGCCCGCCGGCGGCGCCGACAATATCCTGCGCCAGGCGCCCGGCTTCGTCCCATTTCTCCGCTTCACAGGCTTCGGCCAAGGAATTGGTGAGCTGCTCGGCGGTGGCGACATAGCATTGCAGGATTTCGATCAGCGTTTTCAATCCCACCGACTTTTCCAGCGCCGAGAAAGCGACCGCATCGATCGCGGGCGGTAATTCGACACTCGGCTTCTCGCGGGGGACGGGCGAAACGCAGACGGAATCCAGCGTCCGGAAAAGCGCGTCATTGGTCACTGGCCAGCGCAGCGCATGATCGGTGGCGGCGGGCGTATGATCGCCGCGCAGCAGGACTGCCACGATGGGCGCCTTGACGCCGGGCGCGGCCGCCAGAAGATCGGTCTCGTCGGGACCGGCGATCAGCGCGTCAAAATGCTCTTGGCCGGCACGCGCGGCCGCGTCCGCCGCATTGGCGGCGATGACCACGCGGTTGCCGAAAGGCTCCAGCATATTGGCCACGGACGACGCCACATTGGCCTGGGGCATGGCGACCAGGAAGGATTGACCGTGCGGCGCCACCATCGGGCTCTCGGCCGGCGGACCGAGAGTCGGAGCCATGCCGGTCTGGCCGGACACCGGCAAGGTGAACCAGAAGAGCGAGCCGTCCCCGGGCGTGCTTTCAAAGCCGATTTCACCGCCCGCCTGTTCGACGATGCGTTTGGTGACGGCCAGGCCGAGGCCCGCGCCCTGCTGCTTGCGGGTGTATGAGGAATCGCCCAGCGAGAAGGGCTTGAACAGAACCGGCGCCAGGTCGGGGGCCACGCCTGAGCCTGTATCGGAAATGGAGAAGCGCACCACGGGCTGGCCGGACGCGTCGCTGTCAAGATCCAAGCGAATGTCCACCAAGCCGCGCTCGGTGAATTTCAGCCCATTGTCCACGATCTTCAGCAGGGCTTGACGCACGCGGCGCGGATCGGCGGCGACGCGGGGCAGATTCTGGCCTGCCGTGAGCGTGAGCCTGAGCCGTTTCTCCCAGGCGCGGGGCTGCAACAGCCGCGTCACCGCGCGTGCCGTCTGGATGGGATCGCAATCTTCGTCTTCGAGGGCGTCGTCATCGTCGCGGGTGAGCGCGATCACATCGTCGAGCAAGGTTTGAAGGCCGCGGCCGGCTTCCAGCATCACCTTGACGTGGTCGGCCTGCTGGCGGGGAAGATCGGCGCGTTCTAGCATCTGCGCCATGCCCAGGAGCGCGTTCATGGGCGTGCGCAATTCGTGCGACATGTTGGCGATGAAGGCCGACTTGGCCAACGCCGACGCTTGCGCATGGTCGCGGGCGATGATGGCTTCCTGTTTCTCGTTCTGCAGGCGGACGACAAGATCGGCATTCTCGTTGCGTAGCGCCAAGCCCTCATCGATGAGCCGGCCGGCGCCGCTGCAATAGCTGATCAGGACGGCGCCGAAGAAGGCGACCAGGATGGCGGTCATGGTGGGAAAGAGACCGCCCTGCAGCAGCAGCAGAATGACCAATGGTCCCAGCGAGAACAGCGTATGCACGGCGTAAGCCGGACGATGCGCCGAGCGGGCGATAAATTCGGTGGCGGTCATGCCCAGATAAGCGAGCGCCAGATAGGCTTGCGCCTGGAAGGATCCCCAGGCGAACCAGAAGATCGCGCCCAGGCCCCAGGTCGCGCCCGCGATGGCCGAAACGAAAGTGTAGCGCCGTGCCCAGAAATGCGGATCGCTTCCCACCGGGCGATGCCGATAGGCCGCGGTCAATTGCTCGGCGGCGATGACCACGGCCATTTGAATGAGAAGGGGGGTGACCGGCAGAAAACCCAATTTGTTGCCGGCGAGCACCGTGGCGGGCACGCACAGAACCGCGAAGGGCAGGGAGAGATAGTGCCGGCCCAGCGCATACAGGACATCGATGCGCCCGGCGAAGATTTGCCGCGCGTCATCCCGCTGGGACAAGGTTTTGGCAGTCATTGACGCTATCCCCTGCCAAAGCCTAGCTTTCGCGCCCTTTCGAAACGCTTAAGAGCAACCCTAATAGAAAGTGAATTGTCCGGTGAAACATGTGCGGGATCAGGCGCTTGCCGCCAAGGCCTGGCCCTTCGAGGAAGCCCGTAAACTTCTCGCCCGAATCGACCGCAAAAAAGCTGCCGGGAAAGAGGTAGAGCAGGTGCTGTTCGAGACCGGCTATGGTCCGTCAGGTCTTCCCCATATCGGAACCTTCGGCGAGGTCGCCCGCACCTCTTGGGTGCGGCAAGCTTTCGAAGCCATGTCGGACGTTCCCACCCATTTGATCGCCTTTTCGGACGACATGGACGGCCTTCGCAAGGTGCCCGACAATCTTCCCAATCCAGAGATGATCGCGGCCAATCTGGGAAAGCCGCTCACCACCATCCCCGATCCCTTCGGCACCCATGCCAGTTTCGGTGCGCATATGAACGCGCGGCTGCGCGCCTTCCTGGATCATTTCGGTTTCCGCTATGAATTCAAAAGCTCGACCGAGACCTACAAGTCCGGCGCCTTCGATCAGGCGCTCCTCAGAATCTTGGCGCGTTATGACGAGGTGATGGAGGTGATGCTGCCGACTTTGGGCGAGGAGCGGCAGCAAACCTATTCGCCATTCCTGCCCGTCAGTCCGCATTCGGGCAAAGTGCTGCTCGCGAAGGTCGTCGAGCGCGATGTGGTTAAGGGCACCATCACCTATGTCGAAGAGGATGGTTCGCTGCAAACCGTTCCGGTGACCGGCGGCCATTGCAAGCTGCAATGGAAGCCCGACTTCGGCATGCGCTGGGCGGCGCTGTGCGTCGATTATGAAATGTATGGCAAGGATCATCTCGCCCAGACGCCGCTTTATGACGCCATCTGCAAAATCGCGGGCGGCGAGCCGCCGGAGCATTTTGTCTATGAGCTTTTTCTGGACGAGAAGGGCCAGAAGATTTCGAAATCCAAGGGCAATGGCATCACCATCGAGGAATGGCTGTCCTATGGTCCGGCGGAAAGCCTGGCGCTATTCATGTTCCAGAAGCCCCGTGCGGCCAAGCGGCTCTATTTCGACGTCATCCCCAAGGCGGTGGACGATTACATCGCTCTGCTGGATGCCTATCACGCCAACGAAGCGGTGGCCGAACGGCTGGAGAACCCGGTCTGGTTCATCCATGGCGGTGAGGTGCCGAAGGAGATCTATCCGGTCAGCTTCGCGCTGCTGCTCAACCTGGTGAGCGCATCGGGCGCGCATAATCGCGATGTGCTCTGGGGCTTTATCCGCGCCTATGCGCCCGATGCGTCGCCGGAAAAGAATCCCGGCCTGGAGCGACTGGTGGGTTATGCGCTGCGCTATTACGAGGATTTCGTGAAGCCAGCGAAAAAATATCGCGCCGCGGACGATAAGGAGCGCGCTGCGCTGGATGATTTGGCGACGCGGTTGGAGAAACTTGGCGGCGAGCGCGACGGTACGATCGTGCAGAATGTCGTCTATGAGGTGGGCAAGACCCATGGTTTCGAACCGCTGCGCGCCTGGTTCGCCGCGCTCTACGAGGTGCTGTTCGGCCAGACGGCGGGCCCTCGCTTCGGTTCCTTCGTAGCGCTCTTCGGCTGTGCCGAGACGGCGGCCCTGATCAGGCGCGCGCTTGCGGGTGAATTTCTCGCATGAAGGCGGCGCTGCTCGCGCTGATGGCCGTGGGCGCTCCGCTCGACAACAACGCGCTGTTCGCGCTTTACGCTCAAGGTCATTACGAAGACGCGATGCGAGAGGGCGCCGCCGCCAACAATGCCCCCAGCCTCGCCGTCGCGGCGCGTGCTGCGCTGGCCGATGCGATGATGCGGCCGGAGCCCTGCCTTTCCTGCTTGAAGCGCGGCGAGAATTTTGCGCGCCGCGCCATCGCCGCCGACTGGAACGCTGCCGACGCGCATGTGTGGCTGGCGGCGTCCTTGGGCTATGAGGCGCGCATTATAGGCCTGGTGCGCGCCAGGCTCGACGATGATCCGGCCCAAGCGAAAGAGCATCTCGAAGCTGCGCTCAAGATCCAGCCCGACAATCCCTATGGTTTGGCAGCGCTGGGAGGCTGGCATGTGGAAGTGGTCAAGACCGGCGGCGATTTCCTGGCGGGCAGGGTCTATGGCGCAAGCCGCGAACGCGCCCTTACTCTGTTCGACCGTGCCGTCCGGGTGGCGCCGCGCAATGTCGCCGTGCGCTATCAGATCGCACTGTCGCTGGCGGGACTTGAGCCATCTTTTTATCGTGGCCGCATCGAGGGCGAATTGGACGCAGCCATCCATGCGGCACCCGAAACGACTTACGAGAAATTCGTGCAGGGCCGGGCAAATGAATTGCTGATGCTTCTCAAGCGCGGCGACCATGACGCTTTCGACGCCAGGCTCCGCATGTTCCAGGGATATCCATAAGTTTTTCTTGCGCCCATTTGTCTCTGAGCATTTGTCGAAGCTGGGCCGTAGCAGCATTTATTGCGCGGCGGCGCGCCGCCGCGCAAAAGTAAGCTGCGCAGGCCGGAGGGGGGTTCAAAAAGAAAGAATTACTGACTCACCCAAATAATCCGGTGCACGAAGGCGATATCGCTCACCAGAAAATGGCGATCGGGATGGGCCGGATTGAAGCTTTTGAGTTCGATTTGATGGGCGGTATAGCGGCCCAATTGTTTGGCCATCACTTCGCCCTTGCGTGTCCGGGCCACCACACGGTCGCCGCGCCTGAGACTGCCAGAGGGAGACACCAGCACCCGGTCGCCGTCGCGATAGACCGGCAACATAGACTCGCCCGTGATCTCCAGCGCATAGGCATGCGCGTCGGCCAAGTCCGGCACTGTGATTTCATCCCAGCCGCCACCGGCTGGAAAGCCGGCATCGTCGAAATAGCCGGCTTGGCCGGCCTGGGCCAATCCGATCAGCGGCACGGCACGGCCATGCGCCCGCGCATTCCCGTTTCCCGAAGCCAGCGCGACGAATTCGTCCAGATTTGCGCCGGTAGCCGCCAGGACCTTGGCCAGACTTTCGGTGGAGGGCCAGCGCAGCTTTCCGTTGGCGCCGCCCCGCTTGCTCTTGTTAAAGGTGGTGGGGTCGAGGCCGGCAAGCTTGGCCAGGCCCGATGGCGACAAGCCGTTACGGTCGGCAAGCATGTCCAGCGCACGCCAGATTTGGGGATGGGTCAACATCGGCCGATATTATAAGAAATGAGTCCGATTTGCGGTAATTATTCCTATGTATGCATTGCCTGAATCCTTGGGTCCGTCCCGTGGCGATGGGAGCCACCATGATCCTTGATCTGGCGGCGCGGGCCCTTAGGGCGCTTCCTGCCGAAGGCGCCCATCGCGCCACCGTGCGGCTAACCGGCTTGTTCGCGCCGCTTTTGCCCGCGTCGCAACCGGACGCGGCCGGCCTGGCGGTCAAGGTGCTGGGCTTGGATTTCCCGAACCCGGTCGGCCTGGCGGCGGGTTTCGACAAGGATGCCGAAATTCCGGACGCGATGCTGAAGCTGGGCTTTGGTTTTGTGGAATGCGGAACCGTGACGCCCCGGCCTCAGAGTGGCAATCCCCGTCCACGCCTCTTCCGTCTTTCCGAGGACGGCGCGGTCATCAATCGCATGGGTTTCAATAATCAGGGTACGGCAGCGGCGGCGGCAAGGCTTGCGGCACGGTCCGGGAGGGGAATTGTCGGCATCAATATCGGCGCCAACAAGGACAGTGAGGATCGCATCGCCGATTACGCCAAGGCGTTCGAGCATCTCGCGCCACTGGCCGATTATGTGACGGTGAACGTTTCCTCTCCCAACACGCCGGGTCTTCGCGGGCTCCAGAATCGAGACGAGCTGGCGCGATTGCTAGCGGCGCTGACGAATGCTCGGACCCGCCTCCCCCTCGCGCGCAGCGCTGGAGGGGGAGGTGTCTCTGAGCGCCAACGCGCAGGCGTGAGCCGGAGCGTCAAAACCACTGGCGAAAGAGACGGAGGGGGTTATCCAATCCTCCTGAAGATAGCGCCAGATTTGGACGAGCATGCTTTGGACGAGATCGCCAAGGCGGTGAGCGACGCAGACATCGAAGGTGTCATCGTCTCCAACACCACCATTGCGCGTCCGGTCTTGCGAAGCCGCAACGCCGGCGAAAGCGGCGGCCTCTCCGGAAAACCCTTGTTCGCGCCGTCCACCGAGCGGCTGCGCCAGATGCGGCTGCGCCTGCCGCGCGAGATCGCGCTGATCGGCGTGGGCGGAATTTCCTCTGGCATGGACGCTTACGAGAAGATCCGCGCCGGCGCCAATCTGGTGCAGCTTTACACGGGGCTGGTCTATGAAGGCCCCGGCCTGATCGCGCGCATCAAGCGCGAGCTTCTTGCTTGCCTCACGCGCGACGGCTTCGCCACGATCACAGACGCCGTCGGCAAGGGCTAGCTTCTCTTGAGCCGTGGCCTTGCCCATTCGCCCCCGCGCGGCAAAGCCGCTAGCGGGGGAGACACCCATAGCACGCTCTCGAGCGTGCGAAGGGAGAGGGGGCAGATAAGTTGACGATCCGTCACGGAACTGTAGAGTCCAGGCGCGATGGATACCACCCTTCCTAAGCGCCAGCGCATCAAGCAGCAGAACCGCCAGTCCATCTTGGACGCCGGACGCCGCGTGTTTGCCGAACAGGGCTACGATGCCGCCACCGTGCGCGACATCATCCGCGCCACACCCTTGGCGGCGGGCACTTTCTACAATTACTTCACTTCCAAGGAAGAGGTTCGCCAGGCGCTGGAAGAAGAACTGGCCTCGGCGCTGCGTCCTCGCCTGGCGGAGGGACGCGCCGAGGCGAGCACAGGCGAGGAATTTCTGTCGGCCTTTTTCAGTTCGGTCTTTGCGCTCCGCACCGAACGTGGCGCCGGGCTTGAAGAAGCCGATCTGCGCGCAGGACTGGACGATCTCAGGGCCGATCTGGATGCCGCCGTGGGGCGCGGGTTGTTCCGGGCGCTCGATACCGCCGCGCTGGCCGCCGCGCTCTTGGCTGCCGCCGACGACGTCGCCAACCGGCTGAGACGCCACGGTGGCGACCCGGCTCAGGCCACGGAGGCCGTCACAAGGCTGTTTCTGGCCGGGGTCCAGCCGCCTTAAGTCAGTGCGCGAGCTCTTTCAGATAATCCCAACTGTAGAGGCCGCTGTCATGGCCGTCGTCGAACACAATGCGCACGGCGTAATTTCCCACCGGCTCGAGCCGGCTGATCGTCACATGCTCCTTGCCGGTTATCGGCGGCGGTCTCTCGCCGCCATGGCCGCGCACTTCGGCGCTGGGCGACTGCACCCGCAATTTTTCCGACGAGATGACGGCCTCAGCACCGCCTTCAAACCGAATAGTGAGGGCGTCGCGCGCTGGGTTGACCCGCAATTCCAGAGGCCAGGTCATGTCAGGAGCGGTTCCAGGAAAAGTGTGCAGCGGTTTTCCGTCCGGAACCGCGACCAGCAAAGAAGCTAGAGCATTTTTGCGATTAAACGAAGCGCAAAAATGCTCTTAATCCGGTGCGCTGTTTCTGGGTTTGAGCCTGTCGCGCTCTTCCTCGCTCAACTCGCGCGCCTCGGCCGCCAGCATGACCGGTACGCCGTCACGGATGGGATAGGCGAGGCCCGCAGCGCGGCTGAGCAATTCTTGCCGTTCCCGGTCATAGCGCAAAGTGGTGCGAGTCAAGGGACAGACAAGGACTTCCAGCAATTTCGGATCGGTGGTCATGCGCGTTAGTTCAACGAGCCGGGACCGGGCGCGGTGGAGATCTCCAACAGCGTCACCAGCGTGCTGACGCGCTCCATCCAGCTCGGCGCTTCCAGCAGTGCCTGTTTCTCAGCCGGTTCGAATGGACACATCATCGCCAGCGCATTGACCAGCGATTCCGGCGGTGCCGTCATCACGCTTTTCCAATCGGCCTTCATGTCGCGCCGGGAGAGATAATGTTTGAGCGCGGCCAAGAGCCGCTCGCGCGGAAAATCGCCGTCCTCGCTCTGCACCAGGTCCGACGCAAAAGGCGAGAAATCGGCCGCGACCTGGCGATAGGGCGACAGCACGGGAATTTCCTCTTTCACGCGGAAACGGCAAACGCCCGCCAGCGTGATGAGATAGCGATTATCCTCAGTCTCGCGGAAGGAAATGATGCGGCCGGCGCAGCCTACATCGGAGAGCTTGGGCTTCAGCACATTCTCTTCGCTCTCGGTGGGCTGGATCATGCCCACCAGCCGGTTGCCGGAGAGGGCGTCGTCCACCATCGCCAGATAGCGCGGCTCGAACACATTCAGCGGCAGCGCCGAATGGGGCAAGAGCACCACGCCCGTCAGGGGAAAGATCGGCAGGGTTTGCGGCAGATCGGAGAGTGTGTGAAAGCCTTTCTTCATGCCAGCCTCAGGAAAAGAGGAGCGCGGACAATTTGCGGCGGGCGGCCAAGGTGCGCGGGTCGGTGGGACCCATCGCCTCGAACAGGGTCACAATATGCTTGCGGGCTGCGTCGTCATTCCATTTGCGGTCGCGCTTGACGATTTCCAGCAATTCATCCAGCGCCGCTTCGCGGTCGCCGCCGGCGTCAAGCGCCTGGGCGAGATCGAACCGCGTCTGATGGTCGTTGGCGTCGGCGGCAAGTTTCGCCTTCAGCACTTCGACCTCGCCGCGGGGCGCCTGGGTGGCGCTCTCCTGCAGTTTCAATTCCGCCTCGGCGGCGCGGATTGCTTCATCCGAAGCCGCGTCTGGGCGCACCAGTTGCAAGGTGGTCTTGGCGCGCTCGACATCGCCGCTTTTGAGGTAGCAAGTGGCCAGGCCCGCCACCGCCTTGGGATTGCCGGGGTCGTCCTGAAGGACATGGCCAAAGGCTTGTGCCGCCGTGCCGATATCGCCCGCGGCGAAAGCTTCCGCCGCCACCGCCAGCACTTCCTCGGCGTGGCCCGCACCGCCATGCTCGTGGCCACCACCGGCCAACCCGCTCACGAACGCTTTCACCTGGCTTTCCGGCAAGGCGCCCATGAAGCCGTCCACCGGCTGGCCATCCTTGAAAGCATAGACTGTCGGGATGGACTGGATGCGAAGCTGCTGGGCGATCTCCGGATTCTCATCGATATTGACCTTTACCAGCCGGACCGCGCCGGCAGCTTCCGCCACGGCCTTTTCAAGGACGGGGCCCAGCTGCTTGCAGGGGCCGCACCAGGGCGCCCAGAAGTCCACGATGATCGGTGTCTCGCGGCTGGCCTCAAGCACATCGGCGGCGAAAGTGGCGAGCCCGGAGTCCTTGATGTGAGGGCTGGCGGCGCCTGACTGTTCCGCGCTCTGCGCGGGCGTGGACGTGACGGGGCGGCCGCCGGGACCAATCAAAGCCATACTGTCGTCTTTCTGGGTTGAACCCGGAAAGATGGAGACTCGAAGCCCGAAAGAAAAGAGCTAATGCTCTGGCCGGTGAGCCTTGGCTCAGGCTGGCGGGCTTGCCAGCGAGCAGGCGCGAGCCGGAGCGCCAAGCCAAGTTGGCGGACAGATGGGGAAAACAAAAACTATGGAACCAGCGCCTTTATCCAGTTCGGAAGCGCGAACGCCGCCGCGTGGACATCCGGATTGTAATAGTCGCACTTCAATTTCAGGCGCTTGTAAGCCGCCTTGGCCCTGGCGATACCGGCCGGCGTTCCCAGCGCCTTGCCGCCCTTACTGGCCCATGACAGTGCCATGAACCCGCCGATATAGGTCGGGACCACTGTTAGATAGAGGCCCGAACGGGGAAAGAAGCGGCGGAGTTCCTCCAGCGCCTCTGTGATCTCCCAGGGCTGGTAGAAGGGCACGCCGGTCTGGAAGGTGGCATAGCCGCCCTTCTTCAAAGCGCTCTTGATCCTGTCATAGAAGGTTTCGCCGAACAGCGCCTTGCCGGGGCCGACCGGATCGGGCCGGTCGGCGATGATGAGATCGAAGCGATTTTTCGATTGCCTGCGGCCCAGATATTCGAAGGCGTCCGCCACTTCCAGCTTGAGCCGCTTGTCCTTGAACGCCCTGGCGTTGATGCCGCCGAAATGTGTCTTGCAAAGCTCGATCACGCGCCCGTCGATATCCACAAGCACCACTTCCTTGACCGATTTGTGCTTAAGCGCCTCGTCGGCGATGGAGAGATCGCCGCCACCCACGATCATCACCCGCTCCACCTTGCCATGCTCCAGCATGGGCAAATGGGTCAGCATATCGGCGTAAGCGCTTTCGTCGCGGCTGGTGATCTGGACGATGTCATCCAGCGTCATCACCCGGCCATTGGCGACGGTGTCGAAGATGCGGATGTGCTGATAGCGGCTCTTCTCGTCGGCTAAAATCTTGGTCACGTCCATCGTCTGGGCGTAGCCCTTGTGAAGGCGCTCTTTAACGCTTGCGAGCTTGGCCATAACCATTCCTTAAAGCTTGTGGCAGCGGAGCGCCCTATACGGCGCGTTCGGGCCGCGTGTCTATCGCCTCTTCACGGAGGCTTGAGAGACGCGCCAGCGCCACGCCGTCACAAAAAAATTGGCGTGAGGGGAAATTTTTTCTTGCATGGGGGGGCGGTTAGCCTTATTTGCAATTCGACCCCGCGAGAAAAAAAGCGGGAAAAAGCGGCGCGGGGCTGACCCCCCTCGTCGCTTTCTTCTTTAGGCGCGTCCGGAAGTCCGCAAGGCCAAGGCGCAGGTGTCAACTCTAAGACGGGTAGGTGCTTGAATGGCTCGACTCAATCTGGTGGCGGCGAACAAAGAAGCAAAGGGCGCGGTCCGCGTCCGCGCGACTGCGAGGCCCGTTCCGGTCGTTGTTCCCTCGAATGACGACCAAAAAGATCATTTCATCACGAAAAATGGCCTCTCCTATGCGGGCAGCCATCTCATCATCGACCTTTGGGAAGCAGAAGGCTTGAATGATCGCGACCGCATCGAAGCGGCGCTGATCGACGCGGTGAAGGAAGCGAAAGCGACCTTGCTGCATATCCATCTGCACACCTTCGAGGAAGGCGGCGGGATCTCCGGCGTGGCGGTCTTGGCGGAAAGCCATATCTCCGTCCACACCTGGCCGGAGAAGGGTTATGCCGCTTTCGACGTCTTCATGTGCGGCGATGCGGAGCCCAGAAAGGCGCTGGACGTCTTCAAGCGGGCCTTCAATCCCGGCCGTGTCGTAGTCGGCGAGCATAAGCGCGGCGTCGTCTGAGGGACGTCCCGTCTTAACGCATTAACTTCACGCTGACGGCGTGGAAATTAACCAAGGGCGGAAACATCAGGTTTCCGCCCTTTTCGCATCCGCGTATCCTGGGATTCCCGGAAAAGACAGTTCCACCAGGATAAAAGCGTGCGTTACGACGCGGCGATCATCGGCGCTGGCGCGGACGGCCTCACCGCCGCAGCCACACTGGCCACCGCAGGTCTTAAGGTGGTGGTGCTGGAGCGCGCCGCGTGCGCGGGTGGACGCCTCGCCACCCTGGAATTCCATCCGGGACATTTCGCATCGCCCTTTGCCGATGCCGTGACGGAAGTTCCGCCCGCGATCGCGCGCGCGCTCAATCTGAAACTGCGCCACGGCCCGCCTTTGCCGGAGCCCTTGCGCACCGATCATCATGGCGCTCTGGCGCGCGCTTTCTCCGATGCCGTGGAAAGAGCGCCGGCAGGGGCGCTGGCACGCTGGCTTGCCTCGCCCGCCGCGTCCTGGCCTGGTGAAAATCTGGCAACCGCCGAACTCGCCTCTTGGCCTGCGCTGTGCGACGCAGCCATGGCCGGCCGCGCGCTCGACCCGGAGCTTTCGGGCAGCGCGCTGTCGCTTCTGTCGCTTCCCCGCGCCGAAGCTCTGTCGGGCGGTCTGGGCGCCTTGGGCGAGGATTTCGCGCAAGCCGCGGAAAGCGCAGGCGCCGAGATCCGCTTGGGCTGCGAGGCGGTCGAAGTGGTGATTGCCGGCGCGCGCGCCGCCGGTGTGGCGCTGGCCGACGGCGAGCGCGTGATGGCGGATGCCGTTATCTCGACGCTGGATCTGAAACGAAGCCTCTTGTCGCTCTTCGCCTGGTCGGCCCTGCCGCCGCACATGTTGCAGGAGGCGCGCAACTGGCGCATGGCAGGCGCGCGCGCTCGGCTGCTGCTGGCGCTGAAACGGCCGCTCCGCCGAGATGGGCCCGTGATCCTGCGCGGCGACGGGCATGCTCGCGCCGCCTTCCGCCGGGGCGCAGTCCCACAGATGCCGACGCTGCTGCTGGATCCCGTATCGCGGCGCGACGCCGGACTGGCGCCGCCCGGCGCGGCCACTGCGACCGTCACCTTGAGTGACATCCCGTACCGATTGGTCGATGGCGGCTGGACCGGCGAGAAGCGCACGGCGCTGGCGGCGCGCGCTCTGATGCGAATCGAAAAGGCCCTGCCGGGAACGCTGGCCGCCATTCTTGCCGTCCGAATTCTCACGCCGCCGGACATGGAAACGATGCTGGGCGCGACCGGCGGCGATCTGGACGGCGGCGCGCTGGCTCCAGACCAGATGCTGTCGCTCCGACCCGGACCTCGCACCAGGCTGCCGGGCTTTTATCTTGGTGGCCGCTCGACCCAGGCCGGTCCGCTGGGCACCGGCGCCGCCGGTTTTGCCGCCGCGGCCGCTCTGATGGCGGAGGACGCAGGATGAGCGAGCGCGCCGCCGCCATCGTGATCGGGGCCGGCATCGGCGGGCTCGTGGCTTCGGCCTATCTGGCGCGTGGCGGCTTGCATACGCTTCTGTTGGACGCGCGCGCCGCGCCGCGCGAACCGGCCGAAGCCCTGTTTGCGCTGGATGCGCAAGTTATTTCCGAACTCAGGCTCCTGTCCCGCGGCCTGTCCTTGACCGCGCACGACTTGCCGCTGTCGGTCGATGGCGAGACATCTTTCACGCTGGGCCGCGACCTGCATGCGGCAAGCGTCATGTTGGCTAAGTTCAGCGACGCCGATGCGCTGGCCTGGCCGCTTTACCGCCGCACGCTTCTGAGCGAGGCGCGAAAGCTGCGGCGCTGGTGGTGGACCATGCCGGAAGAGGCGCAGCCCGATGTGGGCTGGAGCGCGGAGGCGCGCGCCGCCTTCCATCGTCTTCGTCTCACGGGCGCCGACGCTTATCTCGGGGCGCGTTTTGAAACGCCGGCGCTGCTGGCGGCTCTGCTGTGGGACGCGAGCGCCGGCGGTTTCTCGATCAGCGAGCCTGGCTCGATGCTGTCGCTTGTCTGGCGCACGGCCCAGGAGATGGAAGGCCGCCAAGCTGCCACGTCGATCGCGCGTCCGGGCTCGCTGGTGTCGGCTTTGAAAGCGGCGCAAGGCATGGCGCAATTCCGCCCCAAGACGCAGGTTAGCCGGATCCTGACACGGGCAGGTGGCGTGACGGGCGTAGCACTGGCGAATGGCTCCGAAATCGAAGCGGACCAAGTGATCTCCACTTTGTCGCGGGCGCGCACCTTGAAGCTGGCGGGATTGCCCGGGCGCGAATCCAGGATCGGTGAAGCGCAGATCCTCCTGCGTCTTGCGCCTGGCGCCAAAGCATGGGAGCCGCCGCCGGCGCGTCATATCATTGCCGCGCGCCCGGACGCTCATGTCGATGCGCATGAAGCTGCCCGCGCCGGCCGGATCGCGTCCACCCTGCCAATGGAATGGGTGATGCTGGCGCCGGACCTGATTGCGGTGACGGCGAGACCTGTTCCTGCAAAGGTCTCATCCGAGAGCCGCGCGCGGCTGGCGGCGCAAGCGGTCGTTGCCCTGTCGCGCGTCTTGCCGGGATTGACAGAAAAGCTCTCTGCCGTGGAAATCCGGCTGCGGCCGGGACGGGCACGGCTTGACGACCTTCTGGAGCCGCCGCGCGCGCGTATCCTCACGCCGGTCAAAGGCTTGTTCCTGGCAGGCGAGGGCGCTGAGCCATTGCCCGCCATTTCAGGTCGCGCGGCGCGCATGGCGGCCAGGTTGGTTCTCGCGCACTGACGGCTTCTTTTCGCGATCTTCTGGCGCCGACATTCGCGTTGACGCGTCTGCGCCGCCGGGTTTGTCTCGCGACGGAAGGGACGGGCTTCAGCCGTTCAAGACGCGACGGTCGCCATGAATGACCCCGATGCGGAAGATGTCGCGAAGGCCGGGCGGGGCGACCGTGACGCGGCCGCGCGCCTGGTCGGGCGGCACGCGCCCAAGCTCTTGACCGTGGCGCGGCGGATGCTGGCGAGCCAGGCCGAGGCCGAAGATGTCCTGCAGGAGGTCTTTCTCAAGCTGTGGACCCACGCCAGCCGCTGGCAACCGGGGCGGGCGAAATTCGAGACCTGGCTTTATCGGGTGATGCTGAACCAATGTTATGACCGGCTCCGCCGCAGGCCTACCCAGCCGCTGGAAGCGGCAGCCGATATGGCGGATGAGGCGGCGTTGCCGGACGCGGGCCTGGAGCAAGCGGCGCTGGGGCGGGAAGTCGGCCGGGCGTTGGAGAGCCTCCCCGAGCGGCAGAAGGCGGCCATTTTGCTCTGTCACTTCCAGGGCGCCAGCAATATCGAAGCGGCGGAAATCATGGATCTGTCCGTTGAAGTTTTGGAATCGTTGCTGGCGCGAGGCCGCCGCACCTTGCGCCTGGAACTGGCGCATCTGAAGGATTTCTTGGGAGAGGGATGATGAGCGAAGACATCTCCGATCGGCAATTCGCGGAACGGGCGCTGGCGCGCCTTCCAGCGGATCCGTCATCGCCGCGCCTGGAAGTGGCCCTGCTGGCCACCTATGACGCCTGGCGGGCGGAACGGGGAAAAGGGCCTTGGACGGCGCTCAAGGCGGGCTTATGGGAGTTCGGCCAGGCGATCTGGCCGGGTGCGCCGCTCTGGGTGCCGGCGGCGGCTTTCGCCGCGTCGCTGCTGGTGGGCGTCCTGTTGGGCGCGTCCTTGCCCCCTTTGAGCGAGAGGGAGCCGCAAGGCTTTTCGCTGGAGCGGACTGAGAATTTCAGCTTGCTGACGGATGCGCAGCAGGAGGATCTCTGACATGGAGCAGCCCAAGCCCTCGCGCGTGCGCACCACGCTGTTGGTGATGTCGCTGTGCCTGAATGTGGGATTAATCGGGTTGATCCTGGTGGGCCTCGGCCGCGTCGGCACCGGCTTTATCGCCCAGCCCGGCGTGATGGCGCCGGCCCAGATCGCGCGCGGCCTTCCGCCGGAGCAGCGCGGGAAGATTCTCGACATCGTGGCCGAACATCGCGACGCCATGCGCGAAAAACGTGAGGCGGCGCGGCGCGCGCGGCTGGAGGCGTTTCGCGCTTTCGCCGCGTCCACCTATGTGCCGGGCGATTTCGCGCAGGCGCTCGAGCGGGTGCGGGCCGCCGACGCGGCGCTGGAAGAAGAAGCCGTGGCGATGCAGCGCGATGTGATCAATGTGTTGACGCCGGAAGAGCGTGCCCGGATCGCCGAACGCGTGCGCGAAAGACGCGGCGCCGCAAGGCCCTGGCTCAGGCGCGTGATGCGCGGCGACGGCGCGGAGCCTAGGCCTTAGCCCGCGGCAGACGCACTTCCAACACGCTGCCTTCGCCCGGGCGCGAAGAGAGCCGCATTGCTCCACCCATCCGCCGCGCCAACTCCATGGCGATGGCAAGCCCCATTCCACCGCCCGTGAGGTGGCCCTTGCGGTCGAAGCGCTGAAAGGCGCGGCCCGCCTTGGCGCGCTCGGACGCAGAGAAGCCCGCGCCGCTGTCGCGCACCAGCGCCACGCCCGCGCCTTCTTCCAGGCGCACATCCACGAGCACCCTGCCGCCTGCCGGAGTATAAGACAGCGCATTGGCGATCAGGTTGGAGAGGGTCCGTTTGACGGCGAGCGGATCAGCCATGACCTGGACCGGCATGGCGAAGCCGATGTCGAGTGCGATGCGCCGCGAGAAAGCGCGGCCCTTATGCTCGTCCACCGCCGCTCCCGCCAGCGCGGCAAGCTCGACGGTTCGCGGCTCAAGCGGGTAACGGCCCGCCTCCAGATTGGCGAACTCCAAAATGTCGCCGATGCGGGTGTGCAAGGCGCGCCCGGCATCTGCGATGTCGCTGGCATATTCGCTGTATTTGGCGTTCCCGGTGGGACCGAACAGGCCCTTGGCGATAACCTCCGAGAAGCCGATCACCGCATTCAGCGGCGTGCGCAATTCGTGGCTCATATGAGCGATGAATTCGGATTTGGAGCGCTGCGCCTCGGCGGCGGCGCGCTCGGCGTTGGCCAGCCGCACCATCAACTTGGCCTCGATCGGCCGAACCGTTTTGAGGCTGCGAAGCGCGTGCGCCGCTTTTTGGTGCCGTTCGAACGTGCCCACGAAAAGTGCGGCCAGCCAGCCGCCGGCAAAGGCGGGGCCCAGAATGACGAAGATGTAAAGCGGCAGCAGGGCGCGCCAGCGGACCAGGGCGCCGTCGGTGTCGGTTTGCGTGACCGCGGTGAGCGGCCAACCCGCAATTCCATGCTGCTGGTTCGCGGCGGCAGGTTGCCAGTCCGCGCCGCTTGCGAGCGGACCCTTGCCCGAGAGCAGCGCCGCCCGGCGCAGCAGCGACTTCGGCGCTAGCGCGGTGGAATCGAACAGCACGGCGATGGTCTGGTCGTCGTCCCGGAACGCCAGACCGATCTCCGGGCCGAATGCGAAAAGCGTGCGCGGACCCTTGAAGGTCGGCGCGGGCGGCAAGGCGCTGAGCGGCTTCAACGCTGACGTCAATTGGCCGGCGCGGAAGATCGCAATGTTGCGCAGTGCCGGATCGGCGGGCCGCGTCTCCGGATTGCGGGCGAAGGTCAGGCCGTCATTCGCCAGCCGATCCAGCGCGGCGCCGACGATGTCTGCCAGATCGCCTGCGCGTTCCCCCTCGAAATAGGTGGCCTGATTCACGGCATGGGCACGGTCGAGCCGCAGCGACAGCACCGCCGCCGCGGCGAAGCTGCCGCAGATCAGGGCGATGCAGAGAGGCACCATCAGGCGGACATTGCGGAAGACATGGCGGGGCAAGGGCAAGCCCGCGATCTCCCAAGGTCCCAACAAGGCGCGCAATTGCGCCATCTCCTGCCCCCAACGCGAATCACCGATTCGCTTCAAGGAGTATGCGAATCAGCGAGTCGGTGTCTATGGAGTTAAGAAGGACTTAACGGTCGCGCAGGGGCAGAATGCCGGAGCCGAGACGAACTAGTGCTTGTTGAAGCTGGGTCATGGTCTTCGCCTGGCCTAGAGGCCAGGCTCTCCCCCTTCGGCGCGTAGCGCGCTGGAGCGGAGGGCGAGCAGCGACAGCGTACGAACGTAGCACGCTCTCAAGCGTGCGAAGGCCGGAGGGGATCAACCAAGAATCTTACTTCCCACTTCGAACAGGTTGGGCGAGAGGCCCTTCTGCGCCAGGATTGTTTCCAGTTCCGCCCGCATCTTCTGCTGACGGGCCGGATCGTAGCGCCGCCAGCTTTCGAACGCGCCTGCCAAGCGCGCCGCCATTTGTGGGTTGATGGGATCGAGCGCCCGCACCACCTCGCCCAGCAGGCGATAGCCTCCGCCCGAGCCGTCATGAAAGCGCAGATGATTGGCACCGAAGGCGCCGATCAGGGCACGCACCCGGTTGGGATTTTTGAGATCGAAAGCGGGATGCTTCATCAGCGCGCGCACCGACGCCACGGTGTCGGGCAAGGGTGCCTGGGCCTGGAGGCTCATCCATTTGTCCAGCACCAGAGGATCGGAGCGGAAGCGGTCATGGAAATGGGTGAAGACCTTGTCGCGCAGCGGGCTTTCCATTCGGGTCAGCGCCGCCAGGCCCGCGATCATGTCAGTCATGTTGGTGGCGGTATGGTAATGCGCGTCGGCCAGGCCCGCGGCTGCCTCGTCATCGGCGGAGGTCAGATAGCGCAAGCATGCATTGCGCAGCGCTCGTCGCCCGGCCGATGCAGCGTCCGGCGAGAAATCGCCCGCGTCGCGCATATGCTCATAAAGCTCCGCCAGTTTTGGGCCATGGGCATGCGCCACGGCACGGATCAGCGCCAGGCGCGCGGCATGGATGGCGTCGGGATCCGCCGGGCTTCTCATCGCCGCCAATTCGCTTTCCGTCGGCGGCATCAACATCTGGGCCGCGAAGGCGGGATCGCGCGGCGCCTTGTCGAGCACAAGACCCAGGGCGCCCAGATAATCGGTATTCTGCCCAAGGTTATCGAGCATCAATTCAGCCGCCAGCGCCTGGCCAGCTTCCCAGCGGTTGAAATCGTCACCATCCGCGCCCATCAGCACGGCACGATCCTGGCGGCTCAGCTTGGTTTTGAAGATGGCGGGCGCAGAAAAACCGCGGCCCAAAGACAAAAGCGGTTCTTCCGCCACATCGACGAACAGGAATGTCTGGCGCGCCTCGCGCAATTCCAGCACACGGCTTTCCCCGCCCTGTTCATTCTCGCCATCGAGCGTGAGCGGCAGAGCGTTGCCGTCATGTCCGACAAGGCCAAGGCGCACGGGAATATGCATGGGCTGCTTGTCCGACTGCCCCGGCGTCGGTTTCAGCGCTTGCGACAAGGTGAGCGCATAAGTTTGCGCTTTGGGATCATAAAGGCCTTCGGCGCTGACCGTCGGCGTGCCCGCCTGGCGATACCAGAGGCGGAACTGGGCAAGATCGCGGCCCGAGGAATCCTCGAAGCATTTTACCCAATCCTCGACCGTGGCGGCTTCGCCATCATGACGTTCGAAGTAAAGATCGGTCGCCTTGCGATAGGCGGCCGGCCCCACCAGCGTCCTCAGCATACCGATGACCTCGGAGCCCTTCTCGTAGACCGTGGCGGTATAGAAATTGTTGATCTCGATATAGCTCTGCGGCTGCACCGGATGGGAGAGGGGCCCGGCATCCTCCTGGAACTGGCGCCCGCGCAGCGCCCGCACATCCTGGATGCGCTGCACGCCATGGCTGCGCATGTCGCCCGAGAAGCTCTGGTCGCGGAAGACAGTGAGGCCTTCCTTCAATGATAATTGGAACCAGTCGCGACAGGTGATGCGGTCGCCGGTCCAATTGTGGAAATATTCATGCGCCACCACGCTCTCGATGCGGGCATAATCGTCGTCGGTGGCGCTTTCCGGCGAGGCCAGCAAAACCTTGTCGTTGAAGATGTTGAGACCTTTATTCTCCATCGCGCCCATGTTGAAGGCGGAGACGGCCACGATCATGAAGATGTCGAGATCATATTCGCGGCCATAGGCCGCTTCGTCCCAGGCCATCGCCCGCTTGAGGGCGCCCATCGCGTAAGTGGCGCGGGGCTCGTTGCCATGCTCGACATAGATGGCAAGCGCCACTTCGCGCCCCGACAGGGTCGTGAAATGGTCATGGATGGAGCCCAGATCGCCCGCCACCAGCGCGAAGAGGTAGGACGGCTTGGGGAAGGGGTCGTGCCAGACCGCGAAATGGCGGCCGCCGGGCAGCTCGCCCGCCTCGCGGCGGTTGCCGTTGGACAGCAACACCGGATATTGCTCCTTCGCCGCCTCGATCCGGACGGTGAAGACGGAAAGATTGTCGGGTCGGTCGATGAACCAGGTGATGCGGCGGAAGCCTTCCGGCTCGCATTGGGTGCAGAACATGCCGCCGGACTGGTAAAGTCCCTCCAGCGCGGTGTTGGTGGCGGGTGCGATCTCGCACACGCTTTCCAGGACGAAACGATCAGGCACCTGCGCCACGATGAGCGTCTTTTCGTTCAGCCGATAGTCGCTGCCTGTGAGCGCCTTGCCGTCCAGCCGCAGCGAAACGAGTTTCAACTCTTCGCCATGGAGCACCAACGGCGCGTCGGCGCGCTTGCGCACGATTCCGAGCCTGGCGGTTACGCGCGTCACTTGCGGGTCCAGGGCGAAATCCAGATGCACAGTCTCGATGCGGAAATCGGGCGGCTGGTAGTCGGCGAGATGGATGGCGCGCGGTTCTTCGGTACGCATGAGCGGTCCAGGCTGAGGGGCCGCCTGTATAGCCGCATCCGCCGCAGCCTTCACCTGAAAATCAATAGACCCGCAGAATAGTCATGTCAGGGCCGCTGGCCACGGTTTCGTACGCCTTGCCATACGCGGCCAGGTTTCCCTCGAAACTCTTGTTCCAGGCAAAGAGGCCGTCGCGGGGGCGGTGCAGAATAATATATTTCACGTCCGCCGCGCGCAATTGGCGGCTTTGCGCGGCCATATCCTTGATCTCAAGATGATCGGCGAGCGTCGGCGCCAATTGGCGCGCGACGACGCCTTGGGCGACTGGCCGTCCGTGGCAAGCCTGCTGCGCCATGTAGAAATTGTCTTCGCTGTAGCCGAAAGGCAAATCGAGCACGGCGAAATTCCGGGTCTGGTCCTGACTCAGAACCGCCAATTCGGGCGCGCAATTGAGACTGGCGGTTTCCAACCGGGTTGGAAAGAAATCGAGCAGCACCAGGAAAAGCGTGGCGCACAGCGCCGATCCGGCAAGCATTGACTGCGGCCGTTTGCGCGCGGCCGTGGTCGCCATGGCGACGCCGATGCCCAGAAACATATAAACCAGAACCATGGCCCGGGCCGGTGTGCGCACATTGGCGAAAAAGGGCAATTTGGAAATGGCGATCGCAGGCATGTGAACCGGGAGCGTGCGCCCCAGCCAATGCAGCGCGTCGCCACTGGCGAGTATGGCGAAGAAGATCATGCCGCCCAGCGCGTACCAAAGCACCAGACGCTCGCTTTCGCGCGCCCGCCAAAAACCCCACGCC
>DATNGI010000015.1:0-70348 GCA_035605955.1 Rhizomicrobium sp. | reverse complement strand
CTCGCTCAACGATCTGGCCGACCGGCCGCCGCGGGTGATGGCGCATGGCGAGGCGCTCGATCTGGGCGGGCGCAGCATCCGCTATCTCGACACCCCGCATGTGCCCCACGCCTGGGAGTCGGGCCTGGTCTATGAAGAGACGACCAAGACTTTATTCTGCGGCGATCTCCTCGCCCATCTGGGCAACGGCCCTGCCGTCACAAAGGACAGCATCCTTGGGCCCGCCATCGCGGCGGAAGAAGCATTTCAAGCCTCCGCGCTCACCCCTTCGACCGCGCCCACCATCCGCATGCTGGCGGCGCTATCGCCATCGCGCCTGGCGGTGATGCATGGCTCGAGCTTCGAAGGCGATTGTGCGGGCGAACTCCTGGGCCTCGCGGACTATTACGAGAAAGCCCACGCGGCGAAGGGCGCATGAGCCAACGCGCCTGGCCCTGGCCCACGCTTGCTCTACTGATCCTTGCGCAATGGTGGCTGGCGCATGCCATCGTTTTCTTCGCGCATGAATATGCCCACGCTTTTGTCGCCTGGGGCCTGGGCTGGAAGCAAAGCCCTTTCGACCTGCATTTCCCGCCCCTGTCGGCGACGGTGCTGCTGATTCAGCTCGGTATCGACCAGAATGTGAACGAAGCGCCCATCTTCGCCGCCGGGCATGGCGTCGATGTCGGCCTGATCGCCATCGCGGGCATGGTGCTGGGCAATGGCCTTATTACGCTGCCCCTCAGCCGGTGGACTTATCGTGTGGCGCAACGGCGTGAG
This sequence comes from Rhizomicrobium sp., assembly GCA_035605955.1. Lineage (GTDB taxonomy): Bacteria > Pseudomonadota > Alphaproteobacteria > Micropepsales > Micropepsaceae > Rhizomicrobium. Next base: position 69,589 of record DATNGI010000015.1, on the reverse strand, counting down.
GCGCGTGGCTGGTCGATGCTGGCCTTCTGGTGCACCCTGGCCAGTATCGGCAATCTGATCGATTATGTGCCCGTCCGCACTTTCACGCTCGATAGCGACATGGGCTCTGTGCAAAAAGGGTTCGGCTGGTCGCCCTGGACCATCATGATTGTCCTGGGCATCCCGACGCTCATCATCCTGATCTGGTTTCTGTGGCGTATCTTGCCCGCCACCTTGCGCTGGCTGTTTCCGGAAACCCGGGCGCAGCGCATCGCGGTCGCCATCCTCGCCATGGCGGCTTTGTTCGGCTTTTACGGCGCGGTGGGCTTTTTGGATGGCGGAGTCACGGCACGGCAGCTGTCAATGTTGTCCGTGTTTGGGTTCATTCCCTTGACGAGCGCATTGGAAATCGCGCTGCTCGAGCGACGCGCCGCATAGCGCTTCCGATGAGATTCACGGCTTCGCTAACGCCGCCTCAATATCCCACCGCCGAACCGGCCGTGGCGCGGCGGTCATTGGCGCCATAGACCACGCGCTTGCCGTCTTTCGTTCCCACGATGATCGCTTCGTCAAAACCGAACAGAACATTGTTCTCCTCGGTGATCTTGTAACCCGCCGCTTCCAATTCCTTCTTCGCCTCCGGCGCAAGCGCCCCCGGCTCGGCGGTGATCACATCGGGCAGCCATTGGTGATGCAGGCGCGGCGCATCCACCGCTTGCTTTACGTTCATGCCGTTATCGACCACGTTCAAAATCGACTCCAGCACCGTGGTGATGATGAAGGAGCCGCCGGGGCTTCCCGTCACCATGAACAGCTTGCCGTCCTTGGTCACCACCGAAGGGCTCATCGACGACAGCGGCCGCTTGCCGGGCTGGATGGAATTGTTGGCGCCCTGGATCAAGCCATAAAGATTGGGCGCGCCCACCTTCGACGTAAAGTCGTCCATCTCATTGTTGAGGAAGAAGCCGGTATTGCCCGCGATCACCTGCGCCCCGAAGCCTGAGGCGATGCCGTTGATGGTATAGGTGATCGACACCGCGTTGCCGTGGCCGTCCACCACCGAGAAATGCGTGGTCTGCGCGTCTTCATGCGGGGCTACACCCGGCTTTACTTCGGTCGAAGGCGTGGCCTTCACCGGATCGATCTTGGCTCGAATGTCGGCGGCATGGTGGGCCGACAAAATTTTCCCCAGCGGGTTCTTCACAAAGTTGGGATCGCCCAGCCCGAAATTGCGGTCCACGAACGCATGCCGCATCGCCTCGGCCAGGAAATGCACGCTCTTGGCGGAATGATGCGGCAGCGTGTTCATGGGATAAGGCGAAAGAATATTGGCGATCTCGCAGATCGTCACCCCGCCCGACGACGGCGGCGGGGCGGAGATGATGCGATAGCCGCGATAATTGCAGTCGATGGTGGGCGTCTCCTCCGCCGTGAAGGCGGCAAAATCCTGCATGGTCAGAAGGCCGCGCCGCGCCTTCGACGCCGCCACCACCCGTTCGGCGATATCGCCTTTATAAAAGACATCCGGCCCCTTGGCCGAAATCTCCTTCAAGGTCGCGGCCAAATCTTTCTGCACCAGCCGGTCGCCCGCCTGATAACGCTTGCCGTTCTTCAGGAAGATGGCGCCGACATTGGCCTCTTTCTTGAAATAATCCGCATTGGCCTCAAAGAAGGCGACATCGCCCGCCTGCAGCACATAGCCCTGCTCGGCCAGCTTGATCGCGGGCGCCATCAGCTCAGCCCGCTTCATGGTGCCATATTCGTCCAGCATCTTCTGGAAGCCCATCACGGTGCCGGGCACCGCCACGGCCTGGTAGCCGTAAAGGCTGGCCATCGGAACGATGTTGCCGTGTCCGTCCAGATACATGTTGGCGCTGGCGGCCGCGGGCGCCTTCTCCCGAAAATTGATGAAGGTGTCCTTGCCGTTTGCGAGATGGATGGTCGCAAGTCCGCCGCCGCCGATATTGCCGGCCGAGGGATAGACCACCGCCAGCGCATAGCCGATCGCCACCGCCGCATCGATAGCGTTGCCGCCATCCTTCAGAATCTGCGCGCCCACATCGCTGGCATAATGCTGGGCGCTGACCGCCATGCCGTTTTGGGCTTCCACCGGCGGCTCATTCTTGGCGGCCGGCGGGTCGAAATGTGCCCAGGCTTGCGCGAAGACCGGCGACGGCGCCAGCGCAGATGCCAGAAGCAAACCACTCAGAACCGCACGGAACAGCCGCATCGCATACCCCTGTTTTCGCGGCAGACTAGGGACGGCGATGCGGCAAGACAAGCAGCGCGAAGCGGCTAACGCCCCACCAGTTCCTGCAAGGCTTTGGGATAGCGCGCGCCTTCAAATGCGATGCCCGACACCGCCTTGTCGAGAGCCGTGAGATCGCCCGCGCTCAGCGCCACCGTCGCGCCGCCCAGATTCTCCATCAGCCGGTGAAGCTTGGTCGTGCCGGGAATGGGCACGATCCAGGGCTTCTGCGCCAGGATCCAGGCGAGCGCGATCTGCGCCGGGGTGGCCTGCTTTTTGGCCGCCATGTCCGCCAGAAGATCGACCACCGCTTGGTTGGCGGCCCGCGCCTCGGGCGCGAAACGGGGCACGCTGTTGCGAAAATCCGATTTGTCGAAATTCGTGTTGGCGTCGATCTTGCCGGTCAGAAAACCCTTGCCCAGCGGGCTGAACGGCACAAAGCCGATGCCCAATTCTTCCAAGGTGGGCAGGATCTCCTCTTCGGGCTCGCGCCACCACAGCGAATATTCGCTTTGCAGCGCCGCCACCGGCTGCACCGCATGCGCGCGGCGGATGGTGCCCGCTCCAGCTTCCGACAGGCCGAAGGCTTTCACTTTGCCTTGCGCGATCAGATCTTTCACCGCGCCCGCTACATCCTCGATCGGCACGTCCAGGTCCACGCGGTGTTGATAGAGAAGATCGATCACATCGGTCTGAAGCCGCTTCAGCGACGCCTCCACCACTTCGCGGATATGGTCCGGGCGGCTGTCGAGGCGCGGCGCCCCAGTGCGCGCGCGCGGATCGCTCGACGTGTCGAAGCCGAATTTTGTGGCGATCACCACATTCTTGCGGATGGGTTTCAGCGCCTCGCCCACCAGCTCTTCATTGGTGAAGGGGCCATAGACTTCCGCGGTGTCGAAGAAGGTAACGCCCATGTCGGCGGCGGCGCGGATCAGCTTGATGCCGTCGGCCTTTTCCACCGCGGCGCCATAACCGAAGCTCAAGCCCATGCAGCCGAAGCCGATGGCCGAGACGTTCAAATTTCCCAGTTTGCGGGTCTGCATGATGGAATTCCTTATCTTGTGCGGTGCAAAATAGACCCTCCCCGGTTCAGTAATTAGCCGCTAAAATCGGCATGGACTTATGTCGGAAATTCATCAATGCGGCGTGACGAACTGGGCGATCTTCTGGCCTTTCAGGCGGTGGCGGAAGAACACAGCTTCACCCGCGCCGCCGCGCGACTTTCCACCTCGCAATCGGCGCTCAGCCACACCGTCAAACGGCTTGAGGCCCGGCTGGGTCTGCGCCTCCTCACGCGCACCACCCGCTCCGTGGCGGCGACAGAAGCTGGCGAGCGGCTGCTCGAGACGCTCCGCCCCGCTTTTGACGACATCGAGGCGCGGCTTTCGGCTTTGACGGCATTGCGCGAAAGGCCCGCCGGCAATATCCGTATCACCACCGGCGAACATGCGGCGGAGACCGTGCTTCTGCCCGTGCTCGCCAAGCTGCTACCCCGCTATCCCGACATTCATGTCGAGCTAAATGTCGATTACGGCCTGACCGACATCGTCAAGGAACGCTTCGACGCGGGCCTGCGCCTGGGTGAACAGATTGCCAAGGACATGATCGCGGTGCCGGTCGGCCCGCCCATGCACATGGCGGTGGTGGCAGCGCCCTCCTATTTTGCCCGGCATGGCGTGCCCAAAACGCCGCGCGATCTTTCCGAACATAATTGCATCAATATACGCCTCCCCACGCGTGGCGGGCTTTATGCCTGGGAGTTCGAGAAAGGCGCGCGCAAGCTAAATGTGCGGGTGGAAGGTCCGTTGGTGTTCAACACGTCGCCCCTGGTGGTGAAAGCGGCGCTGGCGGGCATGGGCCTTGCCTGCATGCTTTCGGATATCGTGGAAAGGGACATCGCCAAGGGCCGCTTGAAACAGGTGTTGGGGGATTGGTGCCCGCCCTTCCCCGGTTACCACCTTTATTATCCAAGCCGCCGCCAGCAATCGCCTGCCTTCCGGCTTCTGGTCGAAGCGCTGCGCTGGCGCAGCTAAAACGGAAGCACGTTTCCTAAGCGCGGCGCTTCCACCAATGCGGGCCGCAGCCATCGATGGGCGGCGGCGAGAGGCGGCCGCCGCCGCCATGGCAGGCGCGCGGCGCGGGACAGGCGGCGCACTGGCCCGTAACGACGGCGTTGATATAGGAACCCTTGTCGGCCGCGACGGCTGCCACGACGCCGATCACCCACAACACACAGATCACGGCCCAGCTGGATTTCGACACCGGCGATGTTTTCCGCTTTTCGCGGCGTGACGATAGCACACGCCGCCAGCCGCAAGGCCCTTGACGGCCGCCAAAACCAGGTCTATAACATCTTACCTATTGGTAATATATTATCCCATGACCCAGGTTTCGTCCCAAGTCGCCCGCTCTCTGGAAATCCGCGCCACGCCGGCCAAGGTCTGGTGTTTTTTTGCCAGCCAGGAAGGCTTGCGCCGCTGGATCGCGCCCAATCTGGAAATCGATTTGAAAGTGGGCGGCCGCTTCCGCTTCTCGGGCCCGGATCAAAAGACCTGGATCAGCGGCACCGTGCTGGAGATCGTGCCCGAAGCCTGGCTGATCCTTTCCTGGCTGGAAGAAGACCAGGGCTGGCAGAATCCCATGCGCCTGGTGCTGGCGCTGGAAGCCTCGCCCACCGGCACACGCGCGACCATGCGTTTCGACGGCTTTGCCGGCATCGGGCGCGCGGACTGGGCCGATGTGGTGGCCGATTACGAACGCGGCAGCGACGAACACAAAACGCTGCAAGCCCTGGCCAAGCTGGTGGAATCCGATGCGGGCTGAGAAGACCGACACGCTGTTCAAGGTGCTGGCCGATCCCACGCGGCGGCAGATCTTGGATCTTCTCGCCGCCAACGGACCGCTCAATGTCAGCCAGCTGGCGGCGGAATTTCCCGATCTGGTCACGTCGGGCATCTCCAAACATCTGATGGGCTTGCGCGCCACCGGCCTGGTTCATGCCGCGCGCGACGGCCGCCAACAGATCTACAGCCTCAACGCCAAGGCCGTGACCGGCACGCTCACGCCCTGGCTTTCGAAATATGAACGCTATGCCGAAGCCGCGCTGGAACGCTTGCGCCAGGCTGCAGAGGAAGACGAGACGGAAGAATAGGGGAGAGGGACATGAAAGCATCAGGCTGGATTTTTGCTTTGTGCTGCTTGAGTTCGATGGCGAGCGCGGAGACCGCGAAGCCGGCATGGCCCAGCATGGCTCCCGTTGCGGAATATCTGATCCCTCGTGATGCGGAAATCGCCCTGGCGCGAAGTTCCGCGCCGGACTCCATCGCCAAGGACGCGGAGGTCATGATCTTCACCAGGACCGGCTTCCAGACGGCGGTGAAGGGAACAAACGGTTTCGTTTGCCTGGTCGCCCGTTCCTGGTCCGCCGGTTTTGGCGACCCGAATTTCTGGAATCCCAAAGTGCGCGCGCCGATCTGCTACAACGCTCTCGCCGCGCAATCCCAGGTGCCGGAAACGGCTCTGCGCACCAAACTCGCGTTGGCGGGAGGCTCGGAAGCCCAAATCCAGAAAGCGCTTAAGGCGGGCATCGACAGCGGCGCGCTGCCGGTCGCGAAGTTTGGATCGGTGTCGTACATGATCTCCAAAGGAACCTATTTCAATTCCGGCGAGGGGCCTTGGCTGCCGCACCTGATGTTTTATGTGCCTCAAACGGACACCAAATTGTGGGGCGCCGGGCTGCCGAAATCGCCGATGATCGGAAACAGTTTTCCGGATGAGCGCCTGACGATTTTTCTAATTCCCGTCGGCCGCTGGTCGGATGGCTCTGTTTCGACCGGGACTCCGTATTGAGCATGAACAACATCTCCCGGCGCAATCTGGTCCAGGGCGGAATCGGCGCGGCGTTTTTAGCGCCGTCAGATGGAGCAGTGGCCGCGCCCAGCTTCTCGGCGCCCCAGGTTAATCTCTATTCCCGCGATCTGCCCCGCGCTGTGGCGTTCTATCAGCGATTCGGTTTCAAGGAGACGTTCCGCACACCCGAGAAAGGTCCGATCGAGCATATCGAGTTGAAGCTGGACACTTTCACGCTCGGCATCGCCACCTTCGAGGCGGCCAGCAATACGCACAAGCTTCACCCCGGCGGCGAAGGCCATTGGGCGGAGATCGTGGTCAGGGCCGATGATGTGGACAAAGCTGTGAAAGCGCTGATCGAAAAAGGTGCGCCGCTGATCACCGCGCCGCATGATTTCGCGGGCGGTCAGGTCCGCGCCGGTTGGATTGCCGACCCCGACGGCAATCCGGTGCAGATTTATCAGATGCTTATTTGATCCCCCTCCGTCTCTTTCGCGCAAGCGCTCAGAGACACCTCCCCCTCCAAGCGCTTCGCGCTGAGGGGGAGGCCGGGCACGGCCAAGGCGCACCAACACCTCATTAGATAGATCATGGAACGTGTGCAGCTTCCGCGCGTTTAACCGCCGTCAGGGCCTTACACGAACTTTACGCTTGTCGCAGCGCGGCATCGTTGTGCAACGTCCATCGCCGCGCTTATGATTTCTGTTCGCACAGGGAGGACATCTCATGAGCGCGGATTTTGCATCCCATTCCCAACATCATCTCGCCGGCGCAAAGAATGACTATGTCCGCTACGGCACCGTGGCGATGGCGTTTCACTGGACCATCGCCACGCTGGTCATCGCCAATGTCGTTCTGGGTATCTGGTTCGCGAATTTCATCGAACGCACCGATCCCATCCTTCGCACCGTCGTCATGTCGCATGAATCCATCGGCGCCACTGTCCTGGTGTTGAGCATCTTGCGACTGGCCTGGCGGTTGATGAATCCTATTCCCGCCCTGCCCGCCGATTTCAGTCCCGCCAAACGTGCCTTCGCGCACGGCACCCATTACGCGCTCTATGCCCTGATGATTTTGGTGCCGCTGGCGGGCTGGAGCTTGGCCTCCGTGCCGGCGCGCCCGCTGGTGTTGTTCGGCTCCGTCCCTTGGCCCAAGATTTTCCTGTTCGCGAACCTTGCGCCCGACGTCGCCAAGGCCACGGGCGGCACATTGGCGCTCACCCACATCATCCTGGCGGCGCTGCTCTTCCTGCTTGCCATCGGCCATGCGAGCGCCGCGATCTTCTATCACTACACCATCCGCAAAGATCAGATCCTGCAGCGCATGGTGCCGGGCACGGATGTGACGGAACGGGGCATCAACCACCCCGCGGCCTGACAGAACCGGCATAAAGCGCAAATTCATTGGACAACCCGTCCCGGGGGTGTCGAAACTGTCTCCTTTCGCGCGTCAGTGTGGCGGCTGATAACGGCCGGACCCCAAAGGAGACGATCATGGAATATATGCTGGTGCTGTTTTCCGACCCGAAGCCCTTGGCCACGATGAAGCCGGCCGAGATGGAGCAGATGGCGGGCGCCTATTACGCCTTCACCCAGGCCCTGCAGAAGGAAAGCGCTTTCAAGGATTCCCGCCGCTTGCGGCCCGCCGGCGACGCCACCACGGTGCATCTGGAAAACGGCAAGTCGAAAGTCTTGAACGGGCCCTTCGTGGAAACCAAGGAAGAACTGGCCGGCTATTATCTGATCGACGTGCCCGACCTGGACGCGGCGCTGAAATGGGCGGCGCGCTGCCCCACCGCCGGCCATGGCCATGTCGAAGTGCGCCCCATCTGGCAGATGCCGGGCTGAGGCCGCTTGTGGCGGAAGGCGGCGGCGATGCCAGAGCTGCGGCGGAAGACGTCGCGCGCAGAAGCTATGGCAAGCTCGTCGCTTTCCTCGCCGCCCGCACCCGCGACGTGGCGGCGGCGGAAGATGCGCTGGCCGAGGCGTTCGCTTCGGCGCTGGCGCATTGGCCGGCGCGCGGCATTCCCGACAATCCGGAAGCCTGGCTGATGGCCGCCGCCAAGCGCAAGGCGATCGACGCGCATCGCAGCCGCAAACGTGGCGAGACATTCTCGCCCCATCTGGAGCTTCTGGCGGAAGAATTGGCGACGGCGCCCACAACCGACATTCCCGACGAACGGCTGAAGCTGCTGTTCGCTTGCGCCCATCCGGCCATCGACGAAAGCGTGCGCGCGCCGCTGATGTTGCAGGCCGTGCTGGGTTTCGACGCCGCCGCCATCGCCTCCGCCTTCTTGGTCTCGCCCGCCGCCATGAGCCAGCGCCTGGTGCGCGCCAAATCCAAAATCCGCGAAAGCGGAATTCCCTTCCGCGTCCCGGAGGGGCACGAGTTGCCCGAACGCCTGCCCCCGGTGCTGGACGCGATCTATGCGGCCTATGCCGAAGGCTGGTCGGACCCGGCGGGCACCGATCCCTCTGCGCGCGAACTTTCGGGCGAAGCGATCTGGCTGGGGCGGCTGGTAGCGATGCTGTTGCCCGACCAGGCCGAAGCGCTGGGCCTCTTGGCGTTGATGCTGCATTCCGAAGCGCGCCGCGCCGCCCGCCGCGACGGCCACGGCGATTTCGTGCCGCTGTCGGAACAGAACACCGGGCTTTGGAACGGCGCGATGATGACGGAAGCCGAGGCATTGCTCCGCCGCGCCGCGTCGCTGTCAGCCATCGGCCGCTTTCAATTGGAAGCAGCGGTGCAATCGGCGCATGCGATACGCTGCCTGCGTGGGAAGGCCGACTGGCCGGCCATCGTCACTCTCTATGATGCGCTGCTAGAGCGAACCGGATCGCCCGTGGTCGCCATCAACCGCGCCGTCGCCCTGGCCGAAACGGAAAGCGCTGAAGCCGGCCTCGCCGCGCTTGAAGCCATCGACGGCAAAAGCCTCACCCAATATCAGCCCTATTGGTCGGCGCGCGCGCATCTTCTGGCCAGAACCGGCCATCACCAAGCGGCGCGCGAGGCTTACGACCAGGCCATCGGGCTTGAGATCGATCCCGCCATCCGCCGGTTCCTGCAGCAAAGAAAAGCACGCCTGATCAATTGAATTTTGGCGAATTGAACTTTTCACCGCGCTTCTCGCGCATACCCGCCCCCGGCGGAACCGGGGGCGGATACTTCAGACGGCCAATGCCAGGATCAGCTGGTCTTGGTCACCTTATTCACCAGATGCTGGCCGCTCTTGGTTTCGGTACTGATCGTCACCTTATCGCCAACGGCCAGATTGCTCAATTTCACGCCCGACTGCACGTCATAGGTCGTGCCATTGTCGAGCGTGAGCGTGTGAGCAGTCGGATCCAGGCTGCTGATGCTGCCTTTCACATGCGTCCAGGCCTGGCTCGCGCTGGAACCAAGCGCGAGCAGGCAGGCAATTGCGGGAACAAGGAACTTCTTCATGCCGGCCTCCTTTGGCGTGACCCAAAAGGAAACGTGCGGCCGCAAAGCTTTATCCGAGGGAACACGCGCTCATGCGTCGCACTTAGACGCTTTCAATGGGCGCGTTCAATGGCCGCGTTCAAGACGTCTCCGGCCGCATCGCGCGCTTTATGTCCGGGCCGGCCGCCCCGGCCGGGGCGAGACATTCGCGATAGACGCCCGCCACCATCAGCCAGCGTTCGCGCTGCGGCGAACCGGGCGGAAATCTCCGTGCGGTGTTTTCCGTCACCGCCACGGCAATCCGGTACTCCTCACGGATCATGTCCTCGATATTCATCGCTACCCCTTTTGCGAGCAATCCTGCTCGTTCGCACGCTGTCGGTTGATATGCGGCATCAGGCGCGGGTCGGCGCGAGACAGCGCACGCCCCTGCGCCGGCGGATCGCCAGCCCCAATCCGAAGAAGCCGGTCAGCAGCAAGGCCCAGCTTGCCGGCTCCGGCACGCCGCTGATGGGAAGATTGCCCGCATTGGGGACAATCACTTTGGCGGATTCCAGCAGCGTGGCGCCCGCATTGGCGCCGTTATTCTGCACCGTTGACGTCGCATAGGCGCCCGAGGCCTGGGTGCCGAACACCGATTCCGCTGTCAGGCCGCTGAAATTCAGCACCGGCGGGAAGGGTCCGCCCGAAGCATGAAAATCCGCGCCGGTATATGTGAACACCAGATCGGGCAGCGTGGGATCATCGGTAAGGCCGCCACCTAACGTCAGACCGGCGGGCAAGGTGTTGGAAACCGACACGCTGATGTCGGACGACGGCACCACCGCGCTGCCTGCCACATAGCCCGCGAAATCGACCAGCACCAGCTGATCGCCGCTGACCACGCCTTCGTTGGGCGTGATATGCCCGGAATAGCTGTAGAGGAAATTGGAACCATCGGCGGTGACGGAATCCAACTTCAACAGAACGGATGCTTCGGCGGAACCGGACAGCCCGGCGGCCAGGACAGCGCCGAGTGCGACAGGGGCCAAGGATCTCATGCAACTCTCCCTTTATTGCCCCAGCGTCTGAGCGATAAGAACCGATGCGCCCTCTCGTTCCCGAGTTGCTCTAATAATTCGCATCCATGCCGTGGAACCGCATAAGCCGCGCAAATTGGCGCGCGGGCCACGCTTTATCGTTACCGAAGTGGAAAGGAAGTTATTGCGCTGTTAGCGCCACGCCGCCCACGGCCACGCCATCGCCCGTCACCAGCAAGATCAGCGGCGTCGGCTTTTTGATGGAGGGTGCCTCGCGCATGGCAAGATCCGACGACGACACGGCCGTCCCGTCCACCACCAACGTGGCGCACACCAGAAGCGCAAGGCGCAGACGTTTCTTCATGTCCCCATGCCGCCTTGGGTTGTATCGCCGGGCGCGTGCGTCTCTCCCGCCAATTTGGCGACGCGCAGAGAAAGACGCATGGAAGGCGCTCCAATCCGAATCGATGCCGGGGAACTTGCCCCCGATGGAACTCGGAATTCAAGCGGAAATCCGGGCTTTTGGCAGGTTTCCGGGCCTATGGACAAAAAGACGTTGCCACCAAGGTTACGTATACGTCAATCACCCCAGGGCCTTATGACGGCCGCGTGACGGTTACAACCTAGCCGGGTCGAACCCCGCTCAATTTTCGAAATATTGTCCCTTTTCCAGGTCAGCAATCAGGCCGGGCCGCGTGGGCCGCCAGCCCAACTCGGCCTGGGTTTTGGCGCTCGACCGGGGCGCGTCCATCTGCAGAAAGCCGGCCAGGAATCCGAAATGCGTGCCCGCCTCTTCGGGCGCGATGGCTTTGACCGGAAGGCCCAGCTTGGCGCCGATCGCGCGCGCGATCTCCCTGACCGGCACGCCCTCGTCGCCCACGCCATGATAGCGCGCGCCCGCCAATTGTCCCATTTCTTTGGTTTTCTCGATGGCCGCGCGATAGAGCGAAGCCGCATCCAACCGATGCACCGCGCACCAGCGATTGGCGCCATCGCCGATATAACTGGAAACGCCTTTCTCCCGCGCGAGCTTGATCAGCATGGGCACAAAGGCCTTGTCGCCGTCGCCATGCACCGATGGCGGCAGGCGGATCACGGCGGTGTTGATGCCCTGATTCGCCAGCGCCATCGCGGTGGGTTCGGAGGCGCGGGGATAGCCGGGCGTGGGATCGACGGCATCGTCGTCTTCCGTGCCCACGGCCCCCCCGACTTTCAGCGCCATGCCCGAAGTGACATGCAGCGGGCGCGCGCTTCCTTTCAGCACTTCGCCCATCGCCAGGATGGCGGCGCGATCGACGGCGCAATTCTCCGCGAATTTGGAAAAGTCATGCACAAAGCCGCAATGGATCACGGCATCGGCTTTTTCCGCCCCCCGGCGCAGGCTGGCCAGATCCTCCAGCGAGCCGCGCGCCGCTTCGCCCCCCATCGCCGCCACCGCGCGCGCCGCCTGGTCGCTGCGCGCCAGCGCCAGCACCGTGTGGCCGGCGCCCAACAACTCCTTCACCACCGCCGAACCGATGAAGCCCGTGGCGCCTGTCACGAATATCCGCATATGAAAATTCCCTGCTTGGAGCCCCTGCCCGGCAGTCCGGAGACTAGGCTTCGGGCGGCGCACCGCTCAAGCGGCTACTTCGCCGCTTCTGGTGTCGCCCGCAGCCGGTCGAGCGACCAGGCGCCGCCGCCCGCCGCGGCGATATAGAGAAACACGAAGCAATAAAGGATCGCGGAATCGCCCTCATTCACTAGGGGAAAGAACGAGACCCGATTGTGATAGAGGAAATAAGCGACCGCCATCTCGCCGGAAAGCAGAAAGGCCACAGGTCTGGCGAACAGGCCCAGCGCCAGCATCGCCCCGCCCACCAGCTCCATCATCCCGGCCACACCCACCAGCGAGGCCAACCGCACGCTGTCGTAAAGCGCAATATGGGGGAAGTGAAACAGCTTGCCCGTGCCATGCTCGAAAAACAGCAGCCCCGACATGATCCGAAGAAGGCCAAGCAGCTGTGGCGTCCAACGCGCCAGAAAGCCGTCACTGCCGCCACCGCTCTTGTCCGCCATAAGCTGCCCCAAAGCTGGTATGATTTCCGGACCAGATATGTGGGATGGACCGTCGATGCCGCAAGAACGCAAATCCATGAGACTTGGTCACAAGAATGTGCCCATCCCGCCGCCCCAGCCCGGCACCAATCCCGATTGCCGCAAGGTCAATCAATTCCTGAGCCGCATGGGCGACAAATGGACCATCCTCACTATCGCCATGCTGGCCGAACGGCCCAGGCGCTTCAATGAATTGAAAAGGCTGATCGGCAGCATCTCGCAACAGATGCTCACCCGCACCTTGAGACAGCTGGAGCGGGACGGAATGGTAACGCGCAAAGTCTATCCCACCATACCGCCGCAAGTGGAATATGGCCTCACGCCGTTGGGCAAATCTCTTGCCCGGCCCGTGATGCAGCTCGGCACCTGGGTGGTGGATCACTTAAGCGCCATCGAAGCGCATCGCGCATCGCATGACGCGCGGGCAAAACCGCTTCGGGGCATGACCGCTACTTGACCGGCTTCGCCTCCGGGCCCGTCCAGGTCCAGCTCGCGATCTTCCAGGCGCCCGCCGCATCCTTCTCCAGCGCCAGGGTCATCTGCGCCGTCTCGCGCATGGTCTGGCCGTTCTGCTTGAAGGTGTAGGTGGTGGGCGAGATGGCATAGGCGTGATCGCCGGAGATCACTTCGCGGGTGGGAACGCCGATGGTCACCTGGCCGCCGCTCTTGCCTTCCGCCGCTTCCGACTTGCCAAGGTCCGCGCCCCATTGATCGAAGGCTTTCGGCCCGGTCCACAGATGTGGCGAAATTTCGTCGATGATGACGGGCGAAGCCACATGCAGCGCCTTGGCCGCTTTCATATCGCCTTTGTTGAAGGCGTCGCCGAAGGCTTTGATCGTGGCATCGACACCCGCGTCATTGGCAAGCGCCGCCGAAGCGGAAAACAGAAACACACCCAACGCAATCATGACTTTCATAGCGGCCTCCTTTGCATTCGCATTGTGTCCGGGCGAAACGGTCAGTCTATCGTCCAGGCGGAGCCCGAGCCCGTGATGATCCAGGCACCGGAAATTTTCTGCAAGGTGATGGCCCAGTTGCCCTTGTAGACAACGGGTTTGCCCTTTTGCACGTCGGAGAAGGTTGCGGGATAGGTCGCATAGGCACGCCCACCGCTCGCGTCGAAAAAGAGTGGCTTGCCGATCGTCAGCGTGCCGCCTGTCGCCTGGATGGCCTTGTTGTTCGCGACGTAGTCGTTGATCCAGCTGGCGCAGTCGGTCCAGGCATAAGGCGGAAAGCCGTCGACGACAGCGGCATTTGGAGCGCAGCCGGCGACGAAGGCCTTCAAGTTGCCCTTGTTGAAATCACCGACCCATTTCTTGACGACCGCCGCAACCTCGGACGCGTCCGACGCGGCGGAAGGAGCCGAAGACGCTGCAAGAAGAGAAAGCGACCAGACGAGCGCGACAAATTTTTTCATGGGGTGCCCTCCCGTTCGAAAAGCGTGAAGCACCCGGCGGAGCCGCCGAGTGCTGCACAAATAAAGACCCTTGAACTGCGCTACTTATTATTGACCGCGAAGGCGCCTGGCCCCGCCGCCGCCAGCCATAGGAACGCGAAGCAGAAAGCGATCGCCAAGCCGCCGCCATTCAGGCTGGGGTACATCCCATGCGGAAAATGGCCCATGAAATAAGCGAAGGCCATCTCGCCCGAGGCGATGAAGGCGGCATAACGGCTGAAACAGCCGATGACGATCAGGATACCCGCCACCACCTCGATCACGCCCGCTGGCCCCACCGGAAAGGCCATCAGGTTGAAGGCGTGCGGCGCGGCGCCCGCCGCCAGGGGAAAGCTGAACATCTTGCCGGTACCGTGTTCCAGAAACAGAAGACCGAAGACGATGCGCGTGATGCCATGAATTTGCGAAGCATATTTGTTGAGAAAATCCATCAGAGACTCCCAGCTCGCGACGGGGGGGACTATAGCGACACGGGAACTTTTGTCCTAGCGGGCCGGCCTACTCGAAATGCTTGACCTTGGGCCAGTACACCCCCAGCTCCACCTTCATGTTGCGCAGCACATAGATCGGCCGGTCCTCATACGGCATGGCATAGGGATCGTCGGTCATGCCCGCCACCGTGACCGAGCCGAACAGCCGGGCATGCTCCTTGGGATCACCGCCCACCGTGATCAGCACGCTGCCGTCATGGCCCAACGGTCCCCAGACATAATAGTTGTTGTGACCGCCGATGGCGGGGGGAAGGCCAAGGCCACGCCCGAACACGTCGATGGCGGCGGCCTGCCCGTAATCCTGGCCGAAGAACACCGCCTTGGCGCGATCGGCGGGCGGCAGGGCGTGATAAACCGCCGCCACCTTCGCCGCCATCTCGCGCCAGCCATGCATGTCGGCGAAATGCTGGGGCAGCCGGCCAAGACGATTGTGCTCTGTCGCGGTGGCGGACGGCGCAAGGCCCAGCGCCGAGGCATAGGCGATATAATGCTCTTCGCTCAAAACCGGCACACCGAACGGCATCATCACAAGCCCGGTCACGCCCAGCGCGCCCAGCGCCAGCCCACGCAGCGACGCGCGCGGGATCCAGCTTTCCAGCCGGATCGCGCCCACCGCGAACAGAACGGGATAGATCGCGGATATATAATAAGCCTTGCCGTGGATCGCCACGAAGAGGGCAAACAGCAACAGATAGGCGATGGCGAAGGCGCGCCACACTTTATAAGTGGGCCGCGCGAAGCCCGCCCACAGGCCCGCAAGCCAGACCGGCGCCGCCAAGGGTCCCACGAACAGAAGCTGTTGGGTGAAGAAATCCAGCGGCGACAATTCCAGATTCTTGCCGCTCGCGCCTGCCTTGCCCAATTCCAGGAACGGCCAGCCATGCGCGGCCTGCCACCAGACATTGGGCGCCACCATCACTGCGGCCAGCGCCGCGCCGATATAAAGCCAGGGCCTCGCCAGAGAGCGGCGGATGGGCGTGAACAGCAACCCCGCCGCCAGCGCCACCACAAAGAAAGCGATCAAATATTTGCTCAGCAGCGCCACGCCCACCACCGCGCCCAGCGCAAGCCACCAGCGCTCCTCGCCCGTCTGTTCCAGGCGCACCAGACACCAGCCGCAAGCGAGACACGCCAAGGGCTGCAGCATGTCGGTGGAAACCAGAAGCCCGAAGACCAGGAACTCCACCCCGAACAACAGGCACAGGCCCGACAGCCATTGCGCGAAACGCCCGCCGCCATTGATCCGCGCGAATTCCGCCGTCAGCGCTACCGTCGCCGCCATCGCCAGCATGGGCACGGCGCGAAAGCCCAGCAGGAAATCTCCGAACAGCGCGCGCGACCCCGCCGCCAGCAGCGGGGTTAAGGGCGGCTGATCGACATAGCCCAGCGCGGGATGCTGGCCGCAAACGATGAAATAAAGCTCGTCGCGGAAAAAGCCGTAGCGGCCATTGACCAGAAGATGGACCGCGATAGTGAGAAGCCCCAGCCACAGCGAGGGCCGCCGTCCATCGAAGCTGTTCCGCTGTTGCGTCACGCTGGTCCCCGCATTCTTGGCCCCCGCATTCTCACTGGCCCCGCATTCTCAGCGTCTCCTTCTAGCAGCAAAAGCATGGCCTCGGCATGAACAAGGCGCAACCGGGCGATTGCCGCCGGGCCCTGCCCGGCATAACGTCTCGCCCGGGCCAAATGGGGGATCATCATGAAACGCAGGGATTTTCTTGTCAGCGCGGTTGCCGCCGGCGCCGCCGCGTCACTACCCGCTAGCGCCCAATCTTCAAAAAAGAAAAAGGGCTTCGACTTCATCCAGGTGGACGTCTTCACCCAAACGCCGCTGCAGGGAAATCCCCTGGCGGTCTTCACCAATGCCAGCTCCATGACCGAAGCGCAGATGCAGGACATCGCGCGCGAACTCAACCATTCCGAGACCACCTTCATCCTGCCACCGCAAAATGGCGGCGACGCGCATGTGCGCATCTTCGGCCCCAATGCCGAGCTTCCTTTCGCCGGCCATCCCACCTTGGGCACCGCCTATGTGATGGCCAAGACGCGGCCGGGAAAAACCAAACTGGTGCTGGAGGAAAAGGTCGGTCCCATCTCCGTCGCCTTGGAAAAGCGTCCCGACGGCATGTTCGTGGAAATGACACAGCAAGAGCCCGTGTTCGGCGCCAAGGCCGACCCCAAGATGATCGCGGATGCGCAAGGCATCGGCGTCGATGAGATCGACAGCCGCTATGCGCCGCAAATGGTCTCGACCGGTTCGAACTTTTTGATCGTGCCGCTGAAAAGCGTCTCCACTTTGGCAAAACTCACCCTCGGCCATCCTCTGCCGGCGGACCAGCGCGCCACCTTCGGCAGCGGCGCTTATTTCGTGGTCACCGGCGAGGATCAGGTCGAAAGCCGCATGATGGGCGCCACCAGCGAAGACCCCGCCACCGGCAGCGCGGTCGGTTGCGCCACCGCCTTTCTGGTGCAGAACGGTATCCGCAAACCCGACGAACGCATCGCCGTGCATCAAGGCCGCTTCGTCAATCGGCCTTCCATCCTCTATGTCCGCGCCGGCATGAAGGAAGGCAAGGCAGCAAACGTCCGCGTCGGCGGCTATGTGGTGGATGTGATGCGCGGCACGGTCACCGCTTGAGCGACGATAGTCGGTGCGACTAATCAAACTCAATGCTGCTGGATGGAAGTCAAAGGAGGACTTCTACAATGCAATACTTGCCGCTATTGGGGCTCCGAGCTGGCACGGTCGAAATGCCGATGCCTTGGTGGATTCAATGGCGCGTGGCGGAATCAACAGCGTAGAGCCTCCCTACAAGATTTGCATAACCGGAACATAGAACCTGCCAGTCGATGTGGCAGAGAAAATTGATTGGATGGTTACCGACGTCAGCAAATTGCAAGGCCGCGAGCCGGAGATCGTCTTCCAAATCGACCCTTGAACAAAAACACAAATAAAGGATCGCCATGAAACGCAGACATTTCCTGCTTGGAGCCGCGGGCGCGGCCGCGCTTTCCCTGGCGGCGCGCGCCGCGTCCAATCGTAAAGGCTTCGACTTCATCCAGGTGGATGTGTTCGCCCAGACGCCGCTGGCCGGAAATCCGCTGGCGGCGTTTCCCGATGCCCGCGGCATGAGCGACGCCGACATGATGAACATCACCCGCGAGCTCAATCATTCCGAGACCACGTTCATCCTGCCCGCCCAGAAAGGCGGCGACGCGCGGGTGCGCATCTTTGGTAGCGAGGGCGAGATCCCCTTTTCCGGCCATCCCACCTTGGGCACCGCTTTCGTGATGGCGATGACGCGGCCTGGCAAGACGGCGCTGGTGCTGGAAGAAGGCGTGGGGCCGATTTCCGTCACCTTGGAACACCGCCCGGATGGCGCGTTCGTCGAGATGACGCAGACCGAACCGGTGTTCGGCCCCAAGGCAGATCCCAAAATGGTCGCCGACGCGTTCGGCTTTTCGGCTGACGAGATCGACGCCCGCTATCCGGTGCAGTCGGTTTCGACCGGCGCAGTCAGGCTGATCATTCCGCTCAAGAGTGTTTCAACCTTGGCCAAGCTCAGTTTGGGCCATCAATTGCCGGCGGATCAGCGCGCCCTCTTCAGCAGCAGCAATTATTTTGTCGTGACCGGCGAGCCCGAGATCGAAGCCCGTTTCCTGGGCTTCAGCAGCGAAGATCCCGCCACCGGTAGCGCCGGCGGCTGCGCCGCCGCCTATCTGGTCCAGTATGGCATCAAGAAGCCCGGCGAACACATCGCCATCCATCAAGGCCGCTTCGTCAACCGGCCCAGCATCGTTTACGTCCGCGCCGGCATGAAAGACGCCAAAGCGACCGACGTGCGCGCGGGCGGCTATGTGGTGGAAGTGATGCGGGGGACCGTTACGGTTTGATGGCTTATGAGTTTATCGAGCACTCTGACACTTTTGTTGCCACCCTGGCATTTGAGTAGCAAGGTCAAGAGTGCCGGCGACAACGAGGTAGAAGCTACCTCCGATATCTGCGTTGAGGCGGAGTGGGCTTTTGCCGGGTTAGTCATTTTAGGTGTTATTGCAGAATTTATTATCGCGGCCAAAAACCCGCCACACGATTCGTGGCTAGGCCATTGGGGGGCTGCCCTTGCTGATTTGGTGATTGCATTAGGAATTGCAGGCGAAGTCTTGGCAAGTGCAATTGCTCACACGTGTCAGGAAGAATTGACGCGTCGTTCTAACGATCGCCTAGCTGAAGCACTCAAAGAGGTTACATATCTACGTTCATCTCGGCGCAAAGTGTTAGCGGGGAGCGAAGCAAGATTCATCACTGCCATAAGGCCGTTTTCCGGCACCAAATTTGACGTTGGGCTTGCACCTGCTGGATTCAGAGAGGCTTGGGATTTCAATTGGGATATCGAACCGCTACTGATCCAGGCCGGTTGGACATTCATGGATTGGCTCAATGCAGCAGGGGTCACTCATATGAAGCGAAATAACTGGACCCCTGCCCCTGCTCTCCGAGGATATGGTATAGTGAACGCCCTCAACGTAACCATTGAGTTGCATCCGTCGCATCGAGCGGCGCTGTTGCCCGTCGCTGAAGGTTTGGCCGATGCACGGACCGATATCGGGATTACGGCCAGCATCGAGGAAAACATTATTGCAACAACCTCAGTCAACGAGGACGCAATCCATTTCTTGATTGGGATGAAAACATAAGCGCATCTGGCGGCCAGCTTGTGCCGTGCGCTCCGCGCAAACCCGCAATCGCAGCCTCGGGCTACTAAATAGGCCCAAAAAATGCGATAGACTGGTCATGGCCACCACCCGCCCCGCTTTCTCGCGCTACCAGAAATTCGTGATCGCCATTCTGGCGTTCCTGCAATTCACCATCATCCTGGATTTCATGATCGTCTCGCCGCTGGGCGCGATGGTGATGCCCAAGCTGCACATCGCCCCGCAACAATTCGCCTGGGTGGTGTCGTCCTATGCCTTCAGCGCCGCCCTGTCGGGCCTCTTGGCCGCCGGTTTCGCCGACCGTTTCGACAGGAAGCGCCTGCTGCTCTTTTTCTATACTGGCTTCACCTTGGGCACTTTGCTCTGCGGGCTGGCCACCTCCTATCCCATGCTCTTGATGGCCCGCATCGTCACCGGCCTGTTCGGCGGGGTGATCGGTTCGGTGGTGTTGGCCATCGCCACCGATCTCTTCCCGCTGGAAATGCGCGGCCGGGTGATGGGCTTCATCCAGACCGCGTTCGCCGCCAGCCAGGTCTTGGGCCTGCCCACCGCGCTTTATTTCGCCAACCATTGGGACTGGCACGCGCCCTTTCTTGCCATCATCGCGGTGATCGTGCCGGTGGGCGTGCTTATCATGCTGGGCATGAAGCCCGTGACCGCGCACCTGGCGCTGCGGCAGGAGAAAAGCCCCTTCGCGCATCTGACGCATACCGTGACCGAGAAGCGCTATCGCCTGGCCTTCCTGCTGGTGATGCTGCTGCCGACCGGCGGCTATATGCTGATGCCGTTCGGCACCGCCTATATGGTCAACAATGTGGGTATTCCGTTCACCGCGCTTCCCACCATCTATCTGGTGACGGGTCTGTTCACGGTGTTCGTGGGTCCCGTGGTTGGCCGTGTCAGCGACAGCTTCGGCAAATTCAATACCTTCTGCATCGGTAGTGCCGTCTCCTTCATCATGGTGGCGATCTGGACCAATATCGGCCACACGCCGCTCATCGAAGTGATCGTCATCAATGTGGTGATGTTCGTGGGCATCTTCTCGCGCATCATTCCGTCCCAGGCGTTGATCTCGGCGGTGCCCGATCCTGGCAAGCGCGGCGCCTTCAACGCCATCAACGCCTCCTTGCAGCAATTCGCGGGCGCGATCTCGGCGGCAATAGCGGGCGCGGTGATCGTCCAGCATGGCGAGGGCCCGCTCCAGCATTTCAACTGGCTGGGTTACATCGTGATGGCGATTTTGCTGGTGTCGGTGAGTTTGATGTACTTCCTGCACAAGAGCGTGCCGGAACACATCGCACAGGGCCACAAACCGGTGGTAAACGCAGAAACGCCGGCGGAATAGCGCCTCTCTAAAGTCTTTGTCATCGGCGCGGCTTCTAGCCAGCCCTGCGTTTTTGTGCCCTACTTCGCCACAATCTGTCGTTGAAGCTGTTCCCGCGGGGTGGACATGTTTCGCAACTATCTGGTCACGGCGCTCAGGAATTTTGCCCGCCACAAACTCTACAGCTTCATCAATATCGCGGGTCTGGCAGTGGGGCTCGCCTGCGCGATCTTCATCATCCTGTTCGTGCGCGACGAGCTTTCCTACGACAAATGGATTCCGGGCACGGAAAATCTTTATCGCGTCGAAGTGACCTGGACTGTCCCCGGCCAGCAGCCGCTGGTCTGGTCGGTGGTGCCCTTTCCGGTGACCGATGCGATGGTGGCCCAGATGCCGGAGGTCAAGACCGCCGTGCATCTGGATGGCGCCCGGATGACGGTGGCGACGGGCAATCGCCAATTTCTCGATCCCGTTTCGATGGTGAGCGCCAATTTCTTCAACATCGTCCAGCTTCCGCTGGTCGCAGGCGACCGCGCCACGCTTTTGGCCGAGCCGGAATCGGCCGTCGTCACCGAACGAGCGGCCCGGAAATATTTCGGCAGCAAACCCGCCCTGGGACAGATACTGAAACTCGGCGGCCAGTGCGAATGGGGAAATCAGGACAGGGACAATTCAGGCTGCGTGGTCCGCGAGGCGACGGTGAAGGTGACCGGCGTGATGCGCGATCTGCCGCACAACACCCAGCTGGGCGGCGACGTCTTCATTCCCAACACGTCCCTCGCCGACCCCATGTCGCAGAAAGCGAAGGAGAGTTGGTTTTCATCCAACGGCTGGGGCTATGTCGAGCTGCGCCGGGGCGCCGATCCCAACACCGTGATGGCCAAGCTTCCGGCGATGATCGACAGGAATTTCGATCCCCAAAAGAGTGCCGGCATTGCGCTCAAGGGGCATGAGGCGATGGCGCTTCATCTCAACCCCTTCCGCGACGATCATCTGTCCACGCGTCAGGGTAGCCAGACGCCAAACGGAAGCTGGACCACGGTCTATGGCTTCATGGCGGTGGGCCTGCTGATCATGCTCATCGCTGGGTTCAATTTCACCAATCTGGCCACCGCCCGGGCGATGGTCAGGGCGCGGGAGATTTCGCTGCGCAAAGTGGTGGGCGCCCGCCGCGGCCAGTTGATGGCTCAGTTTCTGGGCGAGTCGGTGCTGATGGCGCTGTTGTCGCTGATCCTGGCGCTGGTGCTGGTGGAAGCCCTGCTTCCGCTTTACGACCGGATGCTGGACAAGCAGATTCATCTCGGGCTCGAAGATTGGCCGCTTCTTCTAGCGCTGGTGGTTGTGACCGTCCTGGTCGGTCTTTTGGCGGGACTCTATCCGGCGCTGGTGCTGTCCCGCTTCCGCCCGGCATCGACGCTTCGCACCAACGCCGCCGGCCAATCGGGCTCAGGTCTTCTGCGCAATGGCCTGGTGGTGATGCAATTCGCCATTTCCATCGGGCTGGGCGTCGGGGCCTTGGTGGTATTCGCCCAGATCTCCTATGCCCGGCATATCGATCTGGGACTCAACAAGGACGGCATCGTGGTGATGATCGCCCAAGGCGTCGCGCCGTCCGCGCTGCAAGGCCTGGTGCATGCCTTCAATGCCGATCCGGCGCTCAAGGGCGCGGCGGTTTCCAGCGACGTTCCTTTTTCCGGCGCCGCCAATGTGGGGACGTTCGAAATTCCCGGCAAACCCGGAACCAGCATGGTCAGCATCCTGGACACGGGACCGGGTTTTTTCTCCGTCTATGACATTCATCTTCTGGCCGGCCGGGCGCTGTCAGAATCGCATGCCGAGGATCAATGGCCCCACGGGGCGAAAGCGGTCAATATCCTGATCAATCGCGCGGCGGCCGCCAGCTTCGGCTTTTCACCGGATGCGGCTTTGGGCAAGGTCCTGTACGCCGACAATCCACAAGCGCCCGTCAAACGCACCCCCCTCACCATTGTGGGCGTGACGTCGGATTTCATGTTCGAAGGCGACCGCCGGAAAATCGCGCCCACGATCTATGCCTACGATCCCCGCGATGCCTTTATCTCGGTGCGCGTTCCGCCCAACGGCGTTCCAGCGGCGTTAGCCGCCATCGACCGTATCTGGCACGGCTTCGCGCCCTCTATCGCCATCAATCGATTCTTCCTGAGCGAGAGTTTCGAACAGCAATTCCGCACCGACGAGCAGCAGGGCCGCATTTTCGGCATCTTCGTCGCCATCGCCATCTTCATCGCCTGCCTGGGCCTGTTCGGCCTGGCGGCGTTTTCGACCGAGCGCCGCACCAAGGAGATCGGCCTGCGCAAGACCCACGGCGCCCGCACCCGGGACATTGTCTTTCTCCTGCTCTGGCAATTCTCCATTCCTGTGCTGATCGCCAATGTGATCGCCTGGCCGGTGGCTTATTATTATCTGCACCAATGGCTCGAAGGATATGCCTACAGCATCAGTCTCAATCCGCTTTATTTCCTGGCGGCGGGCCTTGCCGCGCTCATCATCGCTTGGGCCACCGTGATCGCCCATGCCGCCCATGTCGCCCGCGCCAATCCGATTCACGCATTAAGATATGAGTAGGAGAAGAGACGTGATTGCGACCCGAAGCGCTACCGTCCTGCTTTCGCTGTTGTGCCTCACGCCCTTCCCCGCGTTGGCCCAGCGGGGTCCAGTCGCGGGCAAACCCGGCGCGGCGAATTTTTCCGTCGGCCGGCTGCAACTCACCGCGCTTCGGGATGGCGGTTTTGTCGCCACGCCCGCAAGCGGCGCGTTCGGCGCGGAGGCCGGCGCGGCGGCCGTGGAAAAAGTCTTGGCGGACGCGCATGCGCCCACCGATCAAATCCGGCTGGACGTGGATGCGCTGTTGCTGCGCATGCCGGGACATGTCGTTTTGCTCGACACGGGGCTAGGCTCGCTCTTGCCGGGGGCGGCATTACAGCAAAGCCTCAAGCTGGCGGCCGTCGAGCCTTCGGCCGTCACCGATGTCCTTATCACCCACGCCCATGGTGATCATATCGGCGGATTGGCCAAGGCCGACCACACGCTGGCCTTTCCCAATGCCGCCATCCGCATGTCGTCGCGCGAATGGACGTTTCTTCAAGCGCAGAATCCGGCCTGGGCGAAAGTGTTCGCGCCCAAGATCGCGACCTTCGAGCCTGGCGCGGAAATTCTTCCGGGTATCACACCGATCGCGCTTTACGGCCACACCCCCGGCCATGTCGGCTATGAGATCGTGTCCGGCAATGCCCGCATCGAAGACATAGGCGATCTCGCGCATAGCTCCATCGTCTCGCTTGCGAAACCCGCTTGGCTGGGCGAGATGGACCAGGATCAGAAGGAAGGCCTTGCCACCCGGACGGCGGAGTTGGCGCGCCTGGCCAAGGCGCACACGCTTGTGTTCGCGCCGCATTTTCCATTTCCGGGCGTTGGATGGATCGTGCCCAAGGGCGATGGCTATGCCTGGGTGCCGGACGCCGAAGTCGAGCACTAGATACTGCGGTTCAAAATCTCTCCATGGGCGGGCCATCAGGGTCGCGCGAAGCGCGGCCCGCAATGAAGACCCGCCCATCCAGCGGCAACGCGGGTAACCTTGGATGGCCGGGGCAGGCCCGGCCATGGTGAAGGAGGACCGGAGGCGGCGCTTCAGGTTACAGTTTGAACGCTTGGTTTGTGTCTTGACACCTTCCCCGCGCCCTTCTCTGCTATCCGCCGCCAATTCCCTTCTGTTGCATTGCAAACCCAAAACAAATCGCTGGTGGACCCCCAAGGAGGACAATATGTGCGATGAATTCATCCATCCCGGCCTGATCACGGATACCCGCCTTTCCCGCCGCTCCTTCGGCGCGCTCGCCCTGGGTGCCGGCGCGGTGGCCGCAAGCCCGGCCTTGGCCCAATCCAACGTCACCGAGACCGACGTCACCATCAAGACCGCCGACGGCACTTGCGATGCGGTCGTCTTCCATCCCACGGCGGCGGGCACGCATCCGGCCGTCTTGATCTGGCCCGACATCATGGGCCTGCGTCCCGCCTTCCGCGACATGGGCCGCAGGCTTGCCGCCGAAGGCTACACCGTCTTGGTGCCCAATCCCTTCTACCGCTCGGCCAAGGCGCCGGTGATCGGCGACGGCGCCAATTTCGGCGATCCCGACACCCGCGCCAAGCTCACCGGCTATCGCAGCGCCATGACCGACGACGGCATCGACCGCGACGCGAAGGCTTATCTCGCTTTCCTCGACGCGCATGCGCGCACCAACAAGATGAAGAAGGCCGGCGTACAGGGCTATTGCATGGGCGGCGCGCTGTCGTTCCGCACGGCGGCAGCGGTTTCCGACCGCATCGCGGCGGTGGGCAGCTTCCATGGCGGCAACGGCTTGGTGACCAAGGACGCGAACAGCCCGCATCTTCTCTTGCCCAAGACCAACGCCGCCTTCCTGGTTTGCCAGGCGCAGAATGACGACAAGACCAATCCCCAGATGAAGGAAGATCTGAAGGCTGCTTTCGCGGCTACGGGCAAGAAGGCGACGGTCGATGTTTACGCCGCCGATCACGGCTGGTGCGTGCCCGGCAGCGCGGTCTACAACCAGGCCGAAGCCGAACGCGCCTGGGGCAATCTCAACACGCTCTACAAGACGCAGCTCGCCTAAGGGTTGCGGGCTCGCAAATCTTACGCTTAACCTCCCTGCCGATATTCGTTCGGGAGGGGGACCCCAAATGCGTATTTCACGTCGCGATATTGTGGCGGGCGCCATCGCCGCGCCCGCGCTGGGCGTAGCCACACGCGCCATGGCCGAAAGCATGACGCCCAAGGGCCTCATGCCCACCGGACAAGAAACCCTGGGGCCTTTCTAT
The DNA here is from genome assembly GCA_035605955.1 of Rhizomicrobium sp. Lineage (GTDB taxonomy): Bacteria > Pseudomonadota > Alphaproteobacteria > Micropepsales > Micropepsaceae > Rhizomicrobium. The sequence goes on along the minus strand of DATNGI010000015.1, from coordinate 44,118 downwards.
CCCGTGCGCATTCCGCCCATGAGCGACCAGGACATCACCCATTATCCCGGCAAGAGCGGCCGCGCGCTGGGCCAGGTGATCGAACTGACCGGGCGTGTGATGGACGTGAAGGGCCGCCCGCTGCCACAAGCGCATCTCACCATCTGGCAGGCCAATGCGGCCGGCCGCTATCGCAACGCGGTGGACGACAATCCCGCGCCGCTCGATCCCAATTTCCTGGGCGTCACCCAATTCACCGTGGACAGCCAAGGCCGCTATCGGCTTCGCACCGTCAAGCCCGGCGCCTATCCCGAACCCTCCGGCACCATCCGCACGCCGCACATCCATTTCGACGTCACCAATGCCGACTACCGGCTGGTGGCGCAGATGTATTTCCCGGGCGAGAAGTTGAACGAACATGACCTTCTGCTTTCCACCCTGGCCTCGCGCCACAGAAGGCCGCAAGACGCGATCTGCAAACCCTCCCAGACCAGCGAGCCCAATGTGCTGGCGTTTGAATGGAACATTGTACTTCTGACTTGAAATACAGCCCGCAGCCGTTGCCCCTCGCCTAAGCTCGGGGTGCCACGGCATTCTGAGAATGTGCCGCTTGACATATCCATAGCCATGCAGTTATAAGTCAACCCATAACCCGTGAGTTATGGTTCCCGATGTCCAACGCCCACACGTTTTTGTTCCGCACCTTGGCCGACCCCACTCGCCGGGCGATCTTCGAGCGGTTGTGCCGCGACGGCGAACAGACCGTGGGGGCGCTCACGCTGCGCGCCAAGGTCTCGCAACCGGCCGTCTCCAAACATCTCAGCGTCTTGAAGGAAGCCGGGCTGGTGAAGGACCGAAGCCATGGCCGCCAAACCCATTACAGCGCCCAACCCGGCGCGCTGGCGCCTCTGATCGATTGGACGGGCCAGATGATGGGGTTTTGGCAAAGCCGCTTCGACCAGCTCGAAGACCTCTTAAGAAGAATGGACCAGTGAAGACGCCGCCGAAAGGCGCACGGACGCGTTATCGTCCCATCTAGAACGGCGGGCATGAAAGGCACCTCTCTATGACTGAAACAAAAACCGTCACTGTCGAGCTCGAACTGCCCTTCCCGCCGGAGAAGATTTGGCGCGCCCTGACGGTGCCGCATCTGTTGGCCGAATGGCTGATGCAGAGCGATTTCACCGCCGAGACCGGCCACCACTTCCGCTTCACCGCCGACTGGGGCTCCGTGGATTGCCAGGTCCTGGCGGTCGAACCCAACAAGCGGCTCGCCTACACATGGGACGCGATGGGGCTGAGCACCGTGGTGACGTTCACCCTGTCGCCCACCGCGCGCGGCACCCATCTTCGAATGGAGCAGGAAGGCTTCAAGCCGGGAATGGCCCAGGCCTATGGCGGCGCGAAATTGGGCTGGCAGAATTTCTTGGGTAAGCTGGAGCGGCTGCTGGAGAAACAAGCATGAAGAAAGCGAAAAAGCCCGCGCCCCGCAAAGCAGCGCCAGCGAAAGCTTCGGCCAAATCGCCGTCTGAACTGATCGACGCCCGCATCAAGGAGCTGGGCGACTGGCGGGGCGAGATGCTGGCCCGCCTGCGCACGATCGTGAAGTCGGCCGATCCCCAGGTTGTGGAGGAATGGAAATGGCGGGGCGTGCCCACCTGGTATCATGATGGCATCCTCTTCACCGGCGAGACTTATAAGAATGCGGTGAAGATGACCTTCGCGCAGGGCGCCGCTTTGCCCGATCCCGCGCGCCTCTTCAACGCCAGCCTCACCGGCGGCACCCGGCGCGCCATCGACTTCCAGGAAGGCGACAAGATCGACGAGAAAGCGCTCAAGGCGCTGGTCCGCGCCGCCATCGCGCGCAACACGGAAAAGACCAAGAAGAAATGAGGGGGCCGTGAAAGAAACCACCAAGCGCACGATCCTGCGCACCATCCACCTCGTGCTCGCCATTCCCATCGTCGGTTATATCTACAGCCCGTTTGCCGTCCTGCCCGATTACGCCTTCCCCACCCGTTTCATCTTCCTGCCTGCCATGATCCTGACCGGGCTCTGGATGTGGCGCGGCCGCTGGCTGTGGCGGCTAATCTTCCGCAACGCCGCCTGACGGGCCTAAAAAGAGACGCCTCTCCCGCTTGCGCGGAAGAGGCGTGAGGGTGTCGGCAGGAGGGGAGTCCCGCCTCGACTTCAGAAATGCGCCCGCACACCGACGCGGAACTACCGCCCGATGGCGTCGTAGATATAGTCGGTGATGCCCTGGTCGTAGAAATTCTGCACATTCGAAGTGCCGGGCGTGATCGGCGGCGGCACGTTGGTGACATTGTCGATCGCGCCATAGAGCTGGATATTGTCGTTCCATTTGTAGGACAGGCGCAGATCCAGATAGGCGACGAAGGGTAAGCCGTTGTTGTCCACGTCGAGCGCGCCCCAGGCATTGTTGAGCTTGGCCGAACCGATGAAGCGGCCCTGCACCGTGCCCTGCCACGGCCCTTCGACATAAGTGGCCGAGGTCGTGCCGCGGAATTTCGGAATGCCGCGCACCGCCGAATCCGGACCCACGCTGCCGGCATAGTCGAAAGTGGGCACGCCCGCCGCCGTCTGGTCCTGGCTGTCGATGTAATTGCCCACCAGATGCAGATCCATATCGCCGGTGAGGATCGGGAAATGATAGTCGGCTTGGAAATCGATGCCGGACACGTCCTGGCTGTTGGCGTTGATCGGCACGGTCGCCACCTGCGACAGCGACGGATTACCCAAAGGCCCAATCGGCCCGTTGAAGGTGAGCTGGTTGCAGAAGGCCTGCACGCCCGCCCGGCACTGCGCCAAAATGACATTGGTGGCGATGGTGGCAATCGCGCCTTTGATGTTGATCGAATAATAATCGAGCGACAGCGACAGCCCGTCCACCCAATGCGGCGTCAAGACCACGCCGCCCGACACGGTGGTCGATTTCTCCGGCTTCAGATTGGGATTGCCGCCTTGCAGCGTATAAGCGCTGACGGGATTGTTGCCATTGTGGATGTCGGGCTGCGTCGCCAGCACCGAGAAGCCGGTGGCGAACAATTCCTGCAAATCGGGGGCGCGAATGTCGAACGACCAGGTGGACCGCAGACGGACATCGTCATTGACCTGGCTGGTCAGGCCCAGCTTCCAGGTCTCCACCAAGCCCGAAGTGGAATAGGACGTCAGACGGCCCGCCGCGTTGAATTCCAGCGACTGGACGAATTCGTCCTTCAAGACCGGCACGGTCACTTCGCCGAAGCCTTCCATCACATTGTACTGGCCGGTGAAGCCCGCGAAATTGCCCACGCTCCAGCCCACTACTTGCGCATTGGCGTCGGCGGTGACCCGGGCGGCTTCCTTGCGATACTCGCCGCCGAACGCGACCGCGATGCGGCCGGCGGGCAGCGACCAGTCGGCCGGCAACTGGCCCTGCATGGAGCCCGCGAACACGTCTTCGTTCAGAACCGACAGCGCCCAGTTGCCGCCCTTGCGCGCCGGTCCCGTGATGTAGTTGATCGCCGCGGCGCTGGCATTGCCGGTGCCGAACACGTCCAGCGGCGCGCAGCCATTGGTGGGATTGGTCAGACTGGAGCGGCAGACGATGGTGCCCGCCGGAACGCCCAGCGCATTGCCGGCCGGGGCCAGCACCGCGTCGACAGCATTGTTGTAATTGGCCTTCAGCACATTGTTGATCACCACGGTGTGGACGCGCGCTTCGCCATGCTGAGCATACGCGTTCCACGACCAATCCTCGCCGATCGAACCGTCGAGCGAGGCGACGCCGCGGAACAGTTGGCGGCGGTTGGTGGAAACGGGAATGCCCAGCGACTGTTCCTCGCTGTCCAGGCTGTTGGCGACCAGATGGCTTCCGGTCGTGCCCATATTGTTCATATTGTTGGTGCCGATATAAACGTACGGCGTCGTCATCTGCGCCTTGATCGAGGCGGGCAGATACGGATTGTCGATGGAGATCGGCAGGTTCGCCAGCCGGTTATAGACGTAGGAATTATTCTCCGAATAGGACTTGCCGTAATTCAGCTCCACCGAGGCCGAGATATTGTCGGTGATGTTGTAGCGGGTGTGCTCGAAGGCGGTGAAAGTGTGCAGCGGAATGGTGAGATGGTCGAGATCCGCCTCAGCCGTCTCCGCCGAGCCGCCATAAGAGAAAGGCCCGGAGACATTGCCAAAATTGAACGGCGTGGGCGTGGCGGCCTGGCCCACGAATTGCACGCCGCGTAGCGAACAACTGGCCGACGCCGCCGCATTGGTGATGGACAGCGGCAAGGCCGGATTGATGGCCGCGCCGCAGCCGGTGATCAGTCCCCCTTGCGTCGCCTGCGACTGGCCCACATTGTTGACGGTGATCAGCTTGGGCTGGCCGTTGCCGGGCGCGTAAGCGGGATTGTTGACCAGGCGCGTGTTCTTGAACCAGTCGCGCTGATTGATGAAGAGCGTGTCGGGGCTCGACAGATACGACACCGCCGCGATCATATGGCCGCGATTGCCGTCGAAATCGGTGCCATAAGCGAGTTCGCCCTTGAACTGGCGATGATCGTCCTTCGTGGAATCGCTGCCTTCGAGATTGGCGCTGAAGCCCTCGAAATTCTTGTTCAGCACCACATTGACCACGCCGGCCACCGCGTCCGAACCCCAGGCGGCGGAGGCGCCGCCCGTCACCACATCGATGCGCTGCACCAAGACCGACGGCATGGTGGAAAGATCGACGCCCCCTGAAACCGACGACGCCACCACGCGCTGGCCATCGAACAACACCAGGGTGCGCAAGACACCCAATTGCCGGAGATTGACCACGTCGATGCCCGGCGTGGAGGAGACGATATAGTTGGCGGAGAATGTCGTGTTGGGGCCGGACGACGTGCCGAAAGCGGGAAGCTGGCGGATCGCGTCGGCGATATCGGTCTGAGCGTCGCGCTGAAGCTGCGCCGCATCCACCACCGTCACCGGCGTCGGCGCCTGATAGCCCGCCACCGAGATGCGCGAAGCGGAAACCACCACCTGTTCGGCGCCGTTGGACGAACTTGGCGCATTGTCCTGAGCGAGCGCGGATGTGGCTGCGGCCATGGCGAAAATGGATGAAGCCGCGAGAAGCGAAGTCCTAATCATTAAGCGTAACCCCCGAATTGGGCCGCCTTTCACGCGGGGCCCTTCCTCGGATTGACGTACGCCGTCACACTTTCCCCACTGGGAAAGTTGCGCTTCCGCTTTGCAAAATCGCGCAGAAAAAGAAACTGCCTAGGATTTGCGCAGGCTGCGTTCAGAGCGTGCAGAAATCACGACGCCGGGAAAAGCTGGCGCCACCCGCTGTCTAGGTTTTGCGCACTCGCAGCGATCCTTCCGCCGGCGCAGAAACACATCTTCGGCGCTCGGCCGCGCTCATGTCCGTTGTTGGAAGTTGTCTTGATCCGGCTTCGAGAAGAATGAAGTTGCCGGCTCACCAGTTCGGCTGTTCGATCTTCTGCGCCAGGCGATGCCACTGCTCGGCCAGCTTCAAGAGCTGGGCGCGCGCATCCTCGGTCACAGCCTGGTCGGCCTGCCGCAACATTTCCTGGGCCCGCTCGCGATAATAATCCCCGCTGCCGCGCCGTGGTGCCGCCTTCTCGTCCGCCATGCCGTACGCCTTTGTACGCTTGATGCATTTGGAATGCGCAAGCCCTTGAATCGTTTCCCTCCTTTGCCAAAAAGTTGGCGATCTCAACCACCGGTTGCCGCCCTTGGCTTGGGCAAAGACGCTTTTTGTTCCATAATGGAACTATCCCGGGGACGGGTCGGCTTGGTTGCGTGGAACATCTTTTGGCGGGGGCCAAGATGGTCGAGGAGTCCGAGGCGCGTCGCGCGCCACTGCATTTCAGTGTTCTGGGAATTCTTCTGGCGTCGCTGGGTTTTTGGGCGGTGATCGCCCTCATCGTTTCCGAATGGCTTTAGGAAACGAAAGGCCCGGCGATTTCAAGCCGCCGGGCCTTTGCGAGAAAACGCATCTCCTGATCGGGAGAACGCAGCGCCACTCTGACAACATGTCATCATAGCCGGCCCCGGACCCGCAAGCCAAAAAAGCGCGGTTGGTTCGGAAAAGCACCGTGTGCGGAATATCGAACAAAATCAATAAAATAGGAAAGGCCCAAGACCTCTCCTTTTGCTCGGCGATTCGTATCCCGACGTCAGATGTGTTACACTATGAGCCAGCTGGGGCCAGCCGCCATTCTTACCCAACGACGCGCGGGCTTAAGCGGGGGCTTGGTGGATTGCACACGCCCACCAGGCCCTTCTTATTCCAATATCGGCTCAGTATCCCAGATATTTGCGCAGCAACGCGTCTTTCTCGCGCGCTTGTTTCAGCATGTTCAGGCGGCGCTGCTCCCACACCAGAAAGCCCGCACAGGCAACGCCCGCGGCGGTGCCGACCCAGAAATGGTAATCCGCCAAAACTGCTGAAAGCCAATTCATCAGCTTCCCCTTCGCGCCCGCAGTTAAGGAAGATTAATCAATTGCGGCGGCGGGGGAAAATTAAAATTGACGCGAATTCGTCAAGCCCCGGCCAACAATCGCGCATGGGTCTCATAACTAGCTGATATTCCTATGCTATCATGGTTAACAACGCTTGTGGATGAATCCGGGTCAGGCCCGCAGCCGGAGAGCCCGTAACAGGCCGAGACGCGGGGCCCGGGATCGCTCTAGTCTTTACGCTGTCCAGAAAGATGGAGTCGGGGATGGAAATCACGCGCAGAGACACAATCGCCATGATGGGCGCCGCCGCCGCGTTTGCCGGCACAGGTACGGCCAGCGCCGCGCCTTCGTCCGATCCAAAATCCTCGAAAATGAAATTTTGGGCCGCCGCCACGACGCCTTGCGACAAGAATTTGAAACTCGATCTGGGCGCGATGAAGGATCAGGTCGAATGGTACAAGAGCCACGGCGCCGACGGCCTCACCTTCTTCGGATCGACCGGCCAGATGACCGCCTTCACCGTCGCCGAGCATAAGGCGGTGATGGAAACGGTGGGCAAGGCAAAAGGCAATCTCAGCGTGCTCGCCACCTGCTCGACCGCCAATGTCGCCGACACGGTGGAACTGTGCAAACACGCCGCCGATCATGGCGCCGATGGCGTGATCGTGTCGCCGCCCTTCTACGTCAAAGGCATCTCGAACGAAGGCATCCTGCGCTACTACACGATGGTGTTCGACCAACTGCCCAAGAGCGTGAATCTTTATCTCTATCACGTGCCGCGCTGGACCATGGTGCCGATCCCGGTCGAAGTGGTGAAACAGCTTCGCCGCTACACCAATCTCAAGGGCCTCAAGGATTCCACCACCGACGCCAAGGGCTACACCAATTTCGTCACCAGTTTCCCGGACATGACCATCATCACCGGTACGTATGAAAATCTGGAGATCGCGCTGACCCACGGCCAGGGCGGCATCATCCAAGAAGCGGGACCTTATTGCCGCGAACTGGCCGATCTCTTCGCGGTGGCGCGTTCGGGCAAGGATATTCATCCCGCCTATGCGGCGCTTGGGACCAAGATCGCCCAGCTTTATGGCGCGCGCGACGGCATCGACCAGTACAGCATCATGCAATATGCGATGACATACGAAATGGGAAAGCCCGCCAGCTATCCCCGCCCGCCCTTTGTCGATCTGTCACCCGCGCGCAAAGCCGAGATCGAAAAGACGCTGAAAGACCAACGCGTTCAGTTGGGAAGGCTTTAACCAGATTCTCGCCTGTCAGGTTCCGGTCTTGGCGCCGGGACGGAAGAACATTCCCAATTGCAGGCTGCGGGCGATGGTCTCCGCCCGCAGGATGAACGCTTCGGCCACGCCAGGCGCGAACAATTCCGTCGCGGTGGCGCGAAACAGCGACAGCCAGCGGACGAAATGCGCGGGCGTGACCATCTTGAGGCGCAGATGCGCCAGCATGGGATTTCCCTTGTAGCGGCCGCTGGTCAGCATCACCGACGACCAGAAGGCGCACATTTTCTCCAGATGAGCATCCCAGTCCGGGCCGATCACGCGGGTGAAGGTCGGCCCCAGCGCCGCGTCTTCGCGCACCTTGGCATAGAAGGCGTTTACCAGCTGCCGGATCATCGCTTCGCTGACCTCTGTGGCTTCGCCGTTCATGAAAGGAGCCTATTGCGGGAGCGAATTAAAAGCAATATATAAAATATATCTTTTAGCGGCGAACCTATGCGGCTGACCTTCTATTCCGACTATAGCCTCAGGCTGCTGATGTATGCCGCGCTGAAGCCGGACGCGCTGATCACCATCCAGGAGGTGGCGGATGCGTATGGCATTTCCAAGAACCACCTCACCAAAGTGGCGTTCGATCTGGGCCGGGCCGGTTTTCTTGAAACCGTGCGAGGGCGCGGCGGCGGGCTGAAGCTGGCGAGGAAGCCGGAGGAGATCGGCCTGGGTGATGTCTTGCGCGTCACCGAGGCGCACTCGGTGCTGGTGGAATGTTTCAACCCCATGACCAACAGCTGCGCGATTTCCGGGCCTTGCCGGCTCAAGGGCGTGCTTGGCCGCGCGCTGAAAGCCTATTTCACGGTGCTGGACGAATACACCATCGCCGACCTGACCGGCAAAAATCCAGCGCTGTCGCGCCTTCTCTTGCCTGCTGCCTGAAGAGGAACCAGATGCCAAAATTTTATGCTGCGTTGACCTATCCCTCCAACCGGCTCTGCGATGCGCTGCACATCGCGGGCGAGGCCGAGCGCGGTGTAGTCCGCATGCTGATCAACACCCTGTTCTGGACCACGCTGGGCGTGGTTGTGGTGTGGGTAGCGAGCTGAAGACGCTTATAGAAGCTTGGTCGGGCCAAAGAAGGCGCGAAAAAGACGGAAGCGGGTCAAGAAACATACCCGAGGCTCTTCCTCAGCCGCGGCACCGCGAAATCCAGGAAGGCCCGCAATTTCAGCGGCTCCTGGCGCTGGCTGGGATAGATCAGCGAAACCGGAATGGGCGGCGGTTCGTAGGCTTCCAACAGGCCGACCAGCGCGCGCGATTTAAGCAGGTCCGCAATGTGACAGGACAGGATCTGGGCGATCCCCGCGCCGGCGACGCTGGCAACCAGCGCGGCGTCGGAAGAATTGACGGATAGCCGTGCCGGCACCGGCATCGGTTTGAGCTTGCCGTCGATGTGGAACGGCCAATCCTCGCCAAAGGCAAAGAATCTGTTGGCGATGCAGTCATGCTTTGCCAGGTCCGCGGGCTTTTTGGGCGTGCCGCGGCGTTTCAGATAAGCGGGACTGGCGCAGACCATCTGCCGGATCAGGCCCACGCGCGTGGCGGTCAGGCTCGAATCGGGCAACTCGCCCACCCGCAACGCAAGATCGACATGCTCCTGCACCAGATTCACCACACGATCGGTCAACTGCACATCGACGCGGATGTCGGGATAGGCTTCCAGGAATTCCACCACCACCGGCGTCACGAAGGAGCGGCCCATGATGAACGGCTCGCTGATCACCAACTCGCCCTGCGGCGCGCGATATTCGCCGGCAGCGGCGCGGTCGGCATCGGCGATGTCTTCCGCGATCCGGCGGCAGGCAGCGACATAGCCGCGCCCGGCATCGGTCAACTCGATCCTGCGATGGCCGCGCAACAGAAGCCGAACCTTGAGATGTTCCTCCAGTTCCGACACCCGCCGGCTTACCGTGGCGAGCGGAATTCCCAGATGGCGGCTGGCAGCGGAAAGACTGCCTTGGTCCACCGCCGCCAACAGAATGGTCATGGCTTCCAGCCGGTCCATTGCCTTCCACCAATGAAAGGATACTTCTCGGTTTTACCAGCTACTGCCAAAATTCGGAAGGCCATAAATAGACCAGGTCAGAACATGGGAGAGCGACATGAAACACATTGCATTCGCGATCGTGGCGGCAGCGGGATTGGCAATTATTGGCCCCCATCTTGATGACCCCCTCCGTCTTTTTCGCGCAAGCGCTCAAAGACACCTCCCCCTCCATGCGCTTCGCGCCGAGGGGGAGGCGGGTCCCAGTCAAGCGTCAACACACACGGGCGCGCCTGGGGCGGAACCTCGCGTCCCCGCCAGCATGCTTCGCATGCGAGCAGGCGTGGCAGGGCGGAATTAAACGCCCCGCGGTCTGCGGCGTCAGCGCGGGTTATGCGTGCGCCAGAACCGCCCGCGCCCGATTCGATCCGCGGCCAGCATCATGAGATTGACGCCCAGCAGAAAGCTGACCGCGATTGCCGGCCCGTAAGTCCATTGCCGGTCGAAAGGCCAGACCGGCAGGACCGCCAAAAGCGCGGCGGCGAGAACCAGGATCACAAAGCGCTGCATTGTCCCCCCTGGCCGGGCGAGGCCGCGCCCGAGTTTCTCACCGGTTCCACACCGTTCCCGGGATGGCGCGCCAGGGGATGTCCTTGCCGGCGCATCGCCAGAATGCAAGCGCCGGTGGCGACGCACGCCGCCGACCAGACCGTGAAGATCAAGGCATCGTCCAGCGGCTCAAGCCACCATGGCGGCGAAGCGCCGTCGAATGCGAGCTCGGCCGCGACGAAAAACAAAAGCCCCAGCCAGAAAAGGATCGAAGCCCCGGCCGCGATGCGGAGCGAAAGCACGGCGCCCATCTTGGCCCCCCAGGGCATGGCGTTCATCCGATAGACTGCGCCATCTTAACGCTTGGAGCGACGATCGTTTCGCGCCGCCTGAAAATAGCGTCGCGGTGTTGCGCCGCTGCCGCCTTTGCGACTTGCTTTCAACCCGCGATGCGTGCGGTTGCGGACAAAACCCGTCACTCCGCGGCGGTGGCGTGCCTGGGCGACACCAATTCGTCGAACAAAGCGCGATAATGAAGCATCGCCTGCCGCAAATCTTCGGTGGTGGTGCGGCCTTCGCGATGGCGAAGCGCGATGGAATGGGCTTCGTGATAATGCTGCACCACGGCAGGATGTTCGACCGAAAGATCCGCCGCGCGCTGCTCGAAATCCTGAACGGGATAGCCCCGCACCGCCATCGCCTCTCCCAGCAGATCGTCGGCGTGCGACAGCGACGTCTTGGGATCGTCGACGAATTCCTCCTGCACATGCTGCCAGCGCGAAACGAACTGGCTCTTTTGTTCGGCGGACAAGGGCTGAATGTGGAACTTGGTGACGCGCCCTTCGCGCGCGCTCAGTTCCCGTTCGGCGGCGACTTCCCCCCTCTCCTCCGCCAGCCGGGAATATTCCGGCCCAAAAGCTTTGCGCAGGTGGCGGCTGCGATTGTTGCGGTAGATCCAGAAAGCCAGGAACCCGATCAAAGCCCCGACGACCATGCAACTCAGGGCCAAAATCAGAATGTTCGTGCTGGTCATGGCGCGCTCCGATCCTTGAAACAGTGACGAGGCTTGTAACCGCTGCGGCTTCGTCTGGTTCCTCCGCCGAAACGCAAAGCGCGCCCGCGCGCTGCACGCTACGTCCAGAAATGCGGGCAATGTTTGAGCCGCTTGCCCTGCTTGCGCGCGGCCGCAAGACAGTCGCGGCCCATGGCCCGCTCCTTGCCCGTCAATTCACCCATGGCGAAGGCCCGCGGCGCGGCGCGGCGCGTAGGTTTGGCGGGGGCGGCATAAGCTTTCGCCAATCGGCCATGCACGCGGATATCGTTGAGCTTGCCCAATGCGGATTGCAGATCCTTCAGCACGCCGGCGAATTGCTTGATCCTTTTCTTCTCGCCCGCGAACAGGCTTTCGAAAAAGCCCACGCCATAGCGCAGCTTCTTGATCGCGATGCGCAGCTTGTGCTGCTGGGGCGGGTTTAGTTCGTCGATCCGGCTGAGTTTCTTCAGCACCTTGGCGGTGCGCCGGCCCAGTTCTCGCGCCGCGAAGCGCCGCGCGGAGAGCATGCGCCGCCCGGCGATCAGGGCGACGCCGCTTCTCACCCACTTTCCGCCATTGATCCAAAGCACCGTGTCCAGCACCAACCGGCGGTAACGCTCGCTTGTCACCGCCTTTCGGGCGCGCGCAAATCCCGCTTCGCGCCTCCCCGCGATATCGGCCTTCAAGACTTTCGCCGCCACCGGCGCCGGCGTCTCTTTGGCCATCGGGGCCACGCCATCCTTCGCCAACACGTCCATATCGCGCGCCGGGCCCAGCGCTTCGGTCAACCATTTGAGCGACGCTTTGACGGCTTGCGTCTCGGGACCGCGAAGCAGCGTCTTGAAAATGGAGATCGCGGCGCGCAACCGGCGCAAGCCCACCCGCATCTGATGCACGCCTTCGCCTTCTTGCGCAATCACCGCGTCCCGGTTGGCCGCGAAATGATGGAGCGCGGACATGGCGATGGTCTGGAACGCTTCCGCCGCATTCATGTCGCGGGAAAGAAGAATGATGTCCGCCGAGACCGGGGCGCCGACACAGCCGTCCTTCAACGCATAGCCGCGCTCGGCCTTGGAGGCCACGCCATAAGCGGGTTTGAGCCTTGCCGCGATTTCGCGCCCCAGTGCGACGACATCGCCGCTATCGCCGCGCTTCAGTTCGATTTCCACTTCATGGACGGCCAAGCGCCGCCGCCCGGTCTTGATCTTGCCCCGGTCGAGCGCGAGCTCCAATTGGCTGTCGCGATAGCTGAGCGGCATCACATGACGGCGCACATTGGTCTCGAACACCGGCTTTAGCGATCCCGCCAGCTTCTTGATATCGAGCCCGCCGGTCTTCTTCCGGGCGGCGTGTGTGAGCTTTGGAGACGGGTCGTCCAGCGGGCATTCCCATTCCAGGCGTCCAAGCCCGGTGCTGTCGCGCTTGAAGGTCTGAAGAAAGGCGCCGTCCGCATCGCGCACGCGCAAAGTCGCCCGCCGCTTCTTGAGCGCACCCTTGTCGGTGTCGTAATAGACCGAGATCAGCCGCGTGTCCTCGCCCGGCTTTTCGGCATGCCGGATCAGCCAGGGCGCGCGCTTCAACCGCGCCAGCGCCGATGGCGGAACCTCCAGCTTCAATTCGATTTCGCGGGCCACCGAGTCGCAACGAACCCCGCGCCGCCTCGTTCCCGCCCGGTTGGCACGGCGAAATTTTCCTGCCCCGTCCGGGCAAAAGCGGATTGCCGCACTGCGCGTCCCGGCGCATTGTTCCCGCAGCGACGGGGGCTCATATGATTGGATTCACCAGACGCGGTTTTGTCGGCGGCATGGCCATGACGCCACTGTTGGCGCATGCGGCAGAGGCCGCGCGCGATCCCTATTCCTATGTCGATCCCGAATTGGCGGCGGCCTTGAAGAAATTCCCGCAAGGCGAGCCGCCCAATGCCAAAAATCTCGCGTCCATCCGCGCGGGCGATCAGGACGCCCCGCCCTCGGGCCCGCCGGAGCTTCAGCCGCGCAAACTGACCATTCCCGGCAAAGGCGGCACAGAGATCACCGTCTTTGTCGTCGATCCCACGCCGACCGGAAAAAACCGTCCCGCCACCATCTACATCCATGGCGGCGGCTATATCACCGGGCGCGCCGGCAACAGCCTGCGCCTGTTGCAGGACGCCGCCAAGACCACCAACTCGCTGGTCGTGTCGGTGGATTACACGCTGGCGCCGGACGTGCATTTCCCGGTTTCGCTGGAACAGAATTATGCCGCGCTGGCCTGGCTGAACCACAATGAAGCCGAGTTGGGCATCGATCCCGCCCGCATCGCGGTCCTTGGCGACAGCGCGGGCGGCGGCCATGCCGCAATGCTGGCCATCGCCGCGCGCGACCGCAAGGAATTCAAGCTGGCTTTTCAATGCCTGATCTATCCCATGCTGGACGACCGCACCGGCAGCACGCGCCAGATGCCGCCTTACATGGGCCATTTCCTGTGGACGGCGGCGGCCAACAAATTCGGCTGGACCTCGCTCTTGGGCCAGCCCGCTGGATCGGCTTCGCCGCCGCCCGGTTCTGTGCCGGCGCGGCTGAAAGATTTGAGCGGCTTGCCGCCCACCTTCATCGGCGTGGGTTCCATCGATCTCTTCTGCGACGAGGACATCGAATATGCCCGCCGCCTCACCATGGCGGCCGTCCCGACCGAGCTTCTCATCGTGCCCGGTGCCTATCACGGCTTCGACATCGTGGCGCCCGAGGCGCGCCTCACCCTGCAGTTCATGGAGACGTGGCGCAACGCTTTGAAGCGCGGGCTTGGGATCGCGTAGCGCAGTATCGTCCCTCATCCTGAGCCTGTCGAAGGATGAACCTTCGGTCCACGCTAGTGGGGACTGGTCACGCTATAGATGATCCAAATCGCGAACAGGCCCAGGAATCCGGTGGTGAAATTGCCGGTGGGGCCGTTCAGCGCATAGATCCCCGCCTCGATCACGGCAAAGCCCAACAGATAAGGATATTTCTCGCGCAGGAAAGTCATTGTGTAACTCCCCCTCCGTCTCTTTCGCGCAAGCGCTCAGAGACACCTCCCCCTCCAGCGCTACGCGCGAGGGGGAGGCGGGCCTGAGTCAAGGCGCCGATTAAGGTCATAAACTACTCCGCCGCCACGGCCTGGGCCGCACCCTTGCGCCGCTCCACCCAACGCTCCAGCGCCGGGAAGGCGCGCAGACCGATCATCATCTTCAGATAATTGGGCTCGTCGGCATAGCCTTCGGGGTGGCCCAACTGTTTGGGCGACAGCACGGCGCCCTTCTCATCCTTGGGCAGATAGAAGGTGCCGAACAGCTGGTCCCAGAAACTCACGCCCACGCCGTAATTGCAGCCATAGCGGAATTTGGGATCGTCGGGGAATTCGGTGGAATGGTGCCAGCGATGCACTTCCGGCGTATTGAACACGTAATTCAGCCAGCCGCCTTTCAGGTCCGCGCCGCAATGGGAGAAATCGCCATAGATGTTGAGGCCGCCCGCGATCACCACCGCCAGGGGATTGAAACCCACCAGCGACAGAAACAGCCCGCCCAACACATTGCGCATCGCCCATTCCAGCGGGTTGGACACCAGCACATTGGAAATCTGCAAGCTGGTCACGCCATGGTGATAGCCATGCATCTTCCACCAGAAGTCGGACGTGTGCTGCCAGCGATGCACCCAGTAAGAGAAGAAGCTGTTTGCCAGCAGCACGATCAGAACTTGCAGCCAGAAAGGCCCGATCTGGTCGGAGAGGCCGAACAGGAAGCGGCGGCCCAGGAACGTGTCCGGGAAATAATGCAGCACCGGCAGAACCAAAGCCGCCATGATGCCGCCCGCCACGAAGGTCTCCACCGCCGTGGAGATCAGATCGCGCCACAGCATATGACGCTGCGACACCTGACTCTTCCACACGAACACGCGTTCCAGCAGGATCATCGCGAAGTAAAGCGCGAAGGTGTGATAATAGGGAAAGGATTTGGCGAAGGGCGTGCCGCGCACCTTCAGCGACAACAGCACCAGCGCCACCAGTAACACAGGCAGGATCGCGTAACGACTAAGCTCGGCAAACTTCCTGGCCATGCACACTCCCCTTTGCACTGCGCCGGATGATCCGTCGACTCAAGATTAGAGGGAGTTTAGGCGGCTGGAAACAGCCCCCGCGCCATCGTGCAGTGCAGCATTTTAACCGATTATCTGGCCGCTAGAGACTTTCGCCTTTCAAGGCGCCGGCGTGGCCAGCGGCTTGTCCTTCTCCAGCACATAAGTGGTGACGATGGTCATCGCGCCCGGCCCCGTGTTGGTCATGCTATGAACTGCCGCCGCCGGAATGGCGAAACTGTCGCCGGCTTTGACCGTGCGATCGCGTTGGCCCGCGATTTTCAAAATCCCCTGCCCGTCCAGGATATAGGAATTCTCGATGCCCGGATGGGTGTGCGGCAACACCGTGCCGCCGTGATCGACAATGGTCTTCACGGTGACGGCATGAAAGCCCGAGGGATAGGCCTGTTCCTCCAGGGACGCGCGATGCACCGCACTCGCCTGCGCGAAAGCTCCCGTGGAAACCAGCAGCGCCGCAATCGCCAAAGCCGCACGGCGTCCGTTGAACTGCCTCACCATCGAATCCCCCGAATATTTCAAAGCGTTCGCTGTTCTACTGGACGCCTGCCCACGCGTCATCACCCGCCGTTAATCTTTGAGGTCGCCCCGCTGCACCAGAAGCGCGGCGGTGTCGAAAAAGGCCTGGTGCTCGACGATCTTGCCGTCCTTGATGCGCCAGCGCATGGCGATGTCGAGCTGTATGATGGGATAGACCCGCTTGTCGCCCACGGGCTGGTATTTGATCTCCGCATCGAACAGGCCCCAGACCACATCGCCCCGCGCTACAATCTCCTTGGCCTCCAGGCGGCGGAAAATATATTCCGACGCAATCTCGCCGGTCACCTCCATCACGCCGGTGCGCCGCTGATGGGTGCCGCCGAAACGGAACAGGCCCACCCGCGGCGAGGCCGTTTTCCACACAATGTCCTTGTGCACCGCCATGGTCAGCGGCCTGAGATCGCCCTGCGCGAAAGCTGCCGTCACCACGCGCATCAAATCTTCCGGATCGGTGGGCAAAAGCTGAAGGCCGCTCATCAAGTCCCCCGGGAGTACGGCGACATCAGCTAATCACGCCGCGGGAAAAGACGCTACCGCTGGTTGGCGCGCCGGCTCGTAATGGAAGACGGCCGCACGATCCGGATATCCTTCAGACAGAGATGCGCGGGGCTTGCGGGATCGCATTCCCATTCCGGACCAAGGCCCCGCATGGGATTGGGCGCGGGCCGATGCACATAATTCCAGGCCATAAAACCAGCGAGAACCAGGAAGGCCGCGCCGATCTTGGCCGAAGGCTGACGCCAAAGCCGCCAGCCCGCTCGCATCACACGGTATATCCAAACTTCTTGAACGGCATCGCGCGCAGCCTCTCGCCCGTGGCCTGGAAGATGGCGTTGCCCAGCGCGCCCGCCATGGCCGGGAACGCCGGCTCGCCCATGCCGGTCGGCGGGAAGTCGGACTGGATGAAATGCGCCTCCACGATCTTGGGCGTGAAGGGAATGCGCAGGATGGGATAGGCGTTGTAGTTCTGCTCTTTGATGCGGCCGCCCTCGATATTGATTTCAAGCCCCATCGCAGTCGAGAACCCGTCCACCGACGCGCCTTGCGCCTGGGCTTCGGCGCCCGCCATGTCCACCACCGGCCCGACATCGCACGCCACCACCACGCGATGGACGGTGATGCGCTTCTTCGCGTCCACGCTGATCTCCACCGCCTGCGCCACATGGCCCGCATGGCTATAGCACCAGGCGATACCCAACCCGTGGCCTTTCGCCATCGCCTTGCCCCAGCCCGATTTCTCGGCCACCAGCTTCAACACGCCGGTCGCCCGCGCCGGATTGAAATTCACTTTGGGATCCTTGGGCTTTAATTCCGGCACGTCGCGGTTCACTGCGTCGATCAGGAACTGCACATGATCCTTGCCCGCCGCCAGCGACAGCTCATGCATGAAGCTTTGCTGCACGAAGACCTGCGCATTGTCTTCCGGCGCGCGCCACGGCCCGGTCGGAATCTTCAGGGGCATCATGGTCACGGCCCGGCGCAAATGGGGCGCCTTCACCGAAGACACCAGATAGCCGGAATAATCGCCGCCCGACACCGGCTTCTTGCCGTCGGCGGTGAAGGTGATGAAATGCTCGGCCCAGGCATCCAGGTGCCCGTTCTTGTCCACCGCGCCCTTGAACTGGTGATAGCCGGCGGGGCGGAAGAAATCATGGATGAAATCGTCTTCCCGCGTCCATTGCACCTTCACCGGCGCATTGACCCGCTTGGCGATCACGGCTGCTTCCACCATGTAATCATTCATCAGACGGCGGCCGAACCCGCCGCCCGCGCGCGTCTGATGGATCACCACCTTGTCGTCCGGCAAGCCGCCCAAAGCCGCCTGCACCAAAGTCAAGCCGCGATTGGGCTGCTGCGACGGCGACCAAAGCTCGATCACCCCGTCATGCCAATGCGCCGTGGTGTTCTGCGGCTCCATATTGGCGTGACTGGCGAAGGGATATTCGTAATAGGCTTCCACGATCTTGGCACCATCGGCGGCAAAGGCCTTGTCCACATCGCCGACATTGGCCTGCGGATCGTCCTTGTCGCCGGTCAGGGTCACGGTCGGGAATTTCTTGACCAGTTCCCGGGCGTTGATCGCAAACTGGGTAGTGGAATCCTTGGACGCTTCGGTCTCGTCCCACTGCACTACGAGCTTTTTCTTCGCCTCGAACGCGGCCCAAGTGTTCTTGGCCACGATGGCGACGCCCGGCATGCATTCGGTGGGCTTGCCCGTGCCTTCCACGGCAAAGGCATCGACCACATTGGGCAACGCCTTGATCTCCGCTTCGTTGAAGCTCTTCACCTTGCCGCCCACCGCCGGGCATTTGGTGAAATTGCAATAGAGCATGCCCGGCAACTGCACATCGATGCCGAACAAGGGCTTGCCGGTGACGATCTTGGGATCGTCCACGCCATGATGACGCCGGCCCAAGAGCTTATATTCCGCGCGGGTCTTCAATTTCAGTGTCGCCGCATCAGGCACCGGCATCTTGGCCGCGGCATTCGCCAACTGGCCATAGGTCGCGCTCTTGCCGCTGTCGGCATGGCGCAGGGTGGAGTTCGACGCCGTGATCGTTTCCGGCTTCACATTCCATTCCTTGGCGGCGGCAGCGATCAGCATCGCCTTCGCGGCCGCGCCCGCCTGGCGCAACTGGTCCCAGGCGCGCGGGATCGAGGTCGAACCGCCGCAACCCTGATAGCCATAGACTTTGGGATTGAAGTCCGCCTGCTCGACCACGACATGGTTCCAGTCGGCGTCCAGCTCCTCCGCGATGATCAGGCCGAAAGCAGTCTTGATGCCCTGGCCGATCTCCGGCGCCTTGGAATAGACGGTGACTTTGTTATCGGGCGCGATGCGGACAAACGCGTTGATGCTGGTGTCCTTGCTGGCTTCGGCCGCCATCTGCGGCGTCTCGGTCGCAGCTCTCGCGCCGGCCACATGAAAGCCGATCATCAGGCCCGCACCGCTCGCGCCCGCGATCTTGAGGAAGGTGCGGCGCTGAAGCGGCAGCGGCCCCGCGCTCCGCGCCTTGGGAGCGCGCGCTTCCCGCATCACCTCGCGCACATAGGCGTCGGATTCCGCCAGATGATCGGCATAGGTTTTGGCGAGAGTGGCGGAATGTGTTTGCGCGGGCATGGCAGCCTCCAGGTGGGCCAAGTTCATCCAGCGCCGGGGCGACACTTATAAAGGGGCCGCAATTTACGACGCAGCGCCAAGATTGGACCCGGGAGATAAAGGGTTCAAGACGGGGGCGGTCGCAGAATGTCGTTGCCGGAACCGGGCCCCAAAGGCATGACGCAGCGCATCTTTCCCGCAAGCGTGATAGCCAACCAGATAGAACGTCCCGCAAGATAAAAAGAGAGGCCCGGTCGCCCGAGCCCCTTTTTGCGCAATGCTTCGCAGCCGCGCTACTTGATCGACGTGTTTGCCACGGGCTGAGCGGTTGCGGTGGGCTCAGCCGCCGCCGTCGGTTGCACCGCCGCGGCAGGCGTCGGCGCGGCAATCGGGGTCAAGCTCAAGACCACGGTCGGTGTGTATTCATTGTCCGCGCCATTGGCCGAATCCACGATGGAGGAAAGACCCGCCGTCAGGATGAGATCGGCGGCGACATTGCCGGCCACCATGCTGCTCAGGCCCGAATGGTTCAGATATTCGGCGTCGGCATAACCGGGCTTGCTGCACTTGATGTTGATGTCGTATTTGCGCCGCTTCACCAGGATGTTGCCCGGCGTCTCGACCTTGCCGATATTGTCGCCATGGCGCGTCAAGGTGCAAGTCGCGCCCGCCGGAGTGGTCATGATCCCTATATTCTGCGACGAGCCTTCGCCGACGAGAGACGCGCAAGCCGATGCCGAAACGCAAAGCGCCGCCAAGGCAGCGCCGCGCGCTGCCGCTTTGAACAATGTCATTGGATAAACCCCAACCCCTGAATCGAGGCGATCACAGTCGGAAAGATACGCAATTCCGGCGGCATAGGCCGCGCCCCCAGGGCTTTGCTACAAAAAAGTCATGAGGAAGGATAGAGGTAAATTCTACCTCACCGTGCGCTTCCACAATCACGGTAAATTGCCGGGCGCCCTGGAGCGGACACAACCTGCGCGCCCTTTCGAGGCGAGTTGGAATATCCAGCCTTGGGTCTTCGCGGGAGACGCGCGCCGCTCGAGGCCGCTCGTCCGTACACGTCTTTCGCGGACACTCAAGACCTGCGGACAGCTCGCGGCGTTGGCTTGGCTTTTCTTGCTGAGCGAATGCGAGCCTGGAAAAACTTGCCCCGTGACCTGGCGACAGCGTCGTGGTCGCGAGCGCAGCGAGGGAGGCGTCGCTTTCGCGTCCATACGCTGTCGCTATGGACCACCGCACATGCTCTTGGCTCTTGGCTCTTGGCTCTTGGCTCTTGGCTCTTCGCGCCACCGCTGCGGCCCCTCGCTCGTGCTCGGGGCGTTCGTAGCTCGAAATGATCGTCGTGCTACGCTGCCGCTAACGACGGATCATTTCGACCCTTTGGGTCGCTGCTCACTCGTACGAAACCGGACCGGTCGCTGGAGGCCATTTCGTTCCCTGATTTTTTGGCAGGGACCGCGTGTGCAAAACCCTGTCGGCGGCGTTATCAAAATATGACCGGCGGACTCGAGATCGCAGACAGGCTTTCCCGCCGCGAGGCGCGCGCCCTTGCATGCGCTCTGCGCAAGGCCGGCAGCGTGCCCGCCGCGATCCGCGACGCCAAGCGCGTCAACGGGGGCCGGCTGGCGGGCGAACATCTGTGGCAGCAGATCGCTGACGAGATCGCAATCATGGAAACGGCGCCGCCCACGCTCCAACAGCGGCTGCGGCTGGCCGCCGGTGCCGTCATCATGTTTGCGCTCACCGCCCTGTACTTTGTGCGGATGCGGCTGCAGTAGCGGCGCCCCGCTGGCCCCATTTGCATAACGCGCCGAAGGAAGGGATAAAGCGGCTTCGGGGGAGCACGCCATGAAGGCCGGTTTCGGGATCGCGGTTTTGCTTGCCGCCTTCATGCTGGGTTCTGCCGCGCCGTCCCTGGCCTTTACGCCGCCGCCCGAAAGCGCCATTCCCAAAGGCCCCCTGGGCCAATCCATCAAGCGCGGCGAAGCGATTTTCACCGCCACGCACAAAAATGCCGGCCCTTATGTGGGCAACAATCTCAATTGCTCGAATTGCCATCTGGATCGCGGCCGCAAGGCGGACTCGATCCCCATGTGGGGCGCCTGGCCGCTCTATCCGCAATTCCGCGCCAAGAATGGCAAAATCAACACCATGGCTTTGCGCATTCAGGAATGTTTCCTCTACAGCATGAACGGCAAGAAGCCGCCCGCCGACAGCGATGTGGTCACCGATCTTGAGAGTTATTTCGCCTGGCTGGCGACGGGCGCGCCCACGGGCGCAACCTTGCCGGGCGCGAGCTATCCGGCGCTGCCCGCATCCACCACTCCGCCCGACCCCAAGCGCGGCGCGCAATTGTTCGCCAAACACTGCGTCGCCTGCCACGGCGCCAATGGCGCGGGCAATGACGCCGCCGCCATCCCGCCGCTCTGGGGGCCGCAATCCTATAATGGTGGCGCGGGCATGCATGAAGTGGAGAAGGCCGCGCGCTTTATCCGCGCCAACATGCCCCAAGGCCAGGAAAATATCCTGACGCCGCAAGAGGCCCGCGACGTGGCCGCCTATATCGACTCCCAGCCGCGCCCCGCGGATCCCAGAACGCTTTCGCCCAAGAATTGACTAGCCGCAGATGGAGACGGTGTAGCCGCGCTCCTGCGCCCGGTTCAGGGTGACGATGCCCGCCGGCACCATCACCGCGCTCGGGATCAGGTTCGCGCGCAACTCTTCCAGCACGGCTTTGGCATCCGCGCCGCTCGCTTTGGACACCATGAAGGCGACGGCCTGGGCCGCCACTTCGCAGACCGCAAAGCGCGCGCCCTGCTCCGTCACGCCCTTCAAGGTCCGTCCCCGGCTGGACAATTTCGGATCGAGCGGCGAGGCGTTGTAGACATTCGCGGTCGCTTGCGTCATGCCGATCTCCGCCAACTGGCCCCAGTCGGACAAAGCGGCGCCGAACTTCGCCCAGGCCGCGTCATTGAAGCCGAACACCACGGCATAATGGCGAAGGATGATGACGACCGACATGTCCTTGGCCTGGACGCCGTAACCGCTGAGATTGGCCTTGTAGAAATTGTCCGCGAAATTCAGCGCCTCGCCCGCCCCCTTGGTGCTGACGGAATCGAAGATGATGCGGTGCCGCTGTCCGCCTTGATCGAGCCACGCATCCTTTTCGTCTTTGGCATCGCCTTTCGCTTTGGCCGAAGGCGCGGCACTGGCCCCGCCGCCGCTGAGTGCTGCCAGCGTCAGGCCCAAAAATTCCCGTCTCCACAACGCCATCGTTTCGTCCCCGCTGGTCCCGCCGCCGAAACATGCTCCGCATCGCGCGGAATTGTCCATATGGTTTTCTGTGAAAATCGCCAGGAAACCATTAGCATGGGTGCGGGGGAGATTCGTGCCGATCAGCCTTGTCCAATATGCGCTGGGCGCCGTGTGCGGCGTCTTTGTCGGATTCACGTTGGGCCTGGTCGGCGGCGGCGGCTCCATCCTGGCCGTGCCGCTGATCGTCTATGGCGTGGGCGTTTCCGATCCGCATTTCGCTATCGGCACAAGCGCCATCGCTGTCGCCGCCAATGCCGCCATTAATCTGATGACCCACGCGCGCGCGGGTATCGTGAAATGGGGCTGTGTGGGACTTTTTGCCTTAAGCGGCATCGTGGGCGCTTATCTGGGCTCGAGCCTGGGCAAAGCCATCGACGGCCAGAAGCTTCTTTTCCTGTTCGCGCTGTTGATGATCGCCGTGGGCATTCTGATGTTGCGCCGCCGGCAAGCGGACGGCTATCCCGATGTAAAGCTCTGCGCCGCCAATGCGCCGAAACTGGTGGTGCTGGGGTTTCTCACCGGCGGCCTTTCCGGCTTTTTCGGCATCGGCGGCGGCTTTCTGATCGTGCCGGGACTGATGCTGGCCACGGGCATGCCGATCTTGAACGCCGTGGGCTCTTCGCTGTTGGCGGTGGGCGCGTTCGGCATCACCACCGCCGCCAATTATGCCTTGTCCGGCTGGGTGGACTGGCTGTTGGCGGCCGTGTTCGTGGCGGGCGGCATTGCCGGCGGGTTGGGCGGCGTCAAATTGGCCCATGGCTTGGCGGCGCGGCGCGGCTTGCTCAATGCGGTGTTCGCATCCCTGATCTTTGTCGTCGCGGCCTATGTCCTCTATCGCAGCCGGGGCGCGTTCTGGTTTCCTCACTGGATCTTGTAGCCAGCCGCTTTCATGCAATCCACGACATACTGGTTTTGATCCGCGACCGCGCCGAACGGATTTGGCGTGGAGGCTGGCCGCTCGTCCGATTGCGCCCGGCATTTGGCCAGCGCCTGCTTGGCCGGCGGATCGTTCGGATAATAGGTTGACGGTACGGCGCAGCCGGACAGAAAGGCGGCAAGCGCAATCCCTGACACGATGCGGGCGAAAGACATTCTCTCTATCCCTGCTTGCTCTCACCAGAACCCGATTTTTAGCACCGGCGCGCCTGGCTTGCACCCGCTCAATTGGCGCGCAATGATCCGGCCGACATGGTCGTGGGGGCCAGCGTGTCCGAAGAAGCCGAACCAACCGGTTCTTCTCCTGAAGATATCTATCCATTGGCGGGCTTGATCGCGCACGCCGGCCCGCGCGCCCACACATTCGAGGAGCGCGCGATGGAAATCCACAAGCCCCACCCCGCCAAGACATGGAAGGAATTCTTCATCGAGCTTGGCACCATCGTGGCGGGTATTCTGATCGCGCTGGCGCTGGAGCAATCGGTCGAGGCCTGGCATGAGCGCGGCCTGGCGCGCGAAGCGACGGAGGCCATCAATGCGGAGATGCAGGAGGATCTCGACCGCATCGCTTATCGCCAGGCGCAACAGCCCTGCATCGATCGCCGCTTGAACGCGATCACGGGTCTTCTGGCCGATTGGGGACAAGGCAAGCCGTTGCCCGCGGGCATGACCATCGGCCAGCCCAACGATATTCCCCTGGCCGCGCAGCGCTGGCAGGCCAATCTCAACAGCGGCCGCTTCAGCCGGCAACCGGGCGACCAGCAAAGCGAACAGTCAGCCTTCTACACCCGCCTGGCCGCGCTTCAGACGATGGAAAGCCGCGAGCATGACACCTGGTCGAGCCTGGCCGCTGTGGAGTTGGGGCCGCGCGTCCTTGGCGCCGACATGCGTGGCGGCCTGGTCGCGGCCTTGCAGAATGCGCGCGCGCTTTCCAGCGACATAAGGCAGCTCGGCCAGCAGATGCTCAAGACCGGGCGGCTGGCGGGCCTCACACCCCGGCCTTTCAAAGGCGCGGCCATTGCGGGCAACACCTGCGCGCCGCTTCTGCCCTCAGCCCCGGGCGCGACACCGGCCTTGTGAGAGGCGTCACAATTGAAGGTTGGTGCATTCCGTGACCGCGCCGTCGCGCTTGGCCACTTCAGCGGAAAAGGACGCAGGCTTCGTATCCGCCCACACGAACCAGTGATCGTCCTGAAGCTCGGCCTGGAAGGACGCTTCGGACTGGCGCGGAAAGCAGCGCGCGACGCCAAGATGGATCGCGGTCGTCGCATCCCTGACCTGGTCGGTGGCAAGGATCGCACCGGGCCTCGAAAGCTCAGCCTTCGCGTCCAGCGGCGGCGGCTCACGCACGGGACCCGCGCAGCCGGCGACCATCGACGCCGCCAGCAGCAGGGCCATGAAATTCCCAGGCGAGAAACCTTGCCAGGCCGACGCGAACCCTCCTGTCATTTATGCGGCGCCTGCAATCCCATTTTCTCAAAACCCAGAAGCTTGACCGCGAAGGCGATCTTGCCCTGCGAATTCGACGTGGCGGCGATCAGATCGTCGATATCCTTGGGCGAAAGCCCGTTATCGGGCGCGCGCCGCGCGATCGCGCCCGCCACTTCCATTTCGAGGTTGGCCGCCGTCAACGCCTCCATGAAAGCGGCAAACACCGCATAGTCATAGACATAACCCCTGAGCTCGTCATGCGGCACCAGGCTCAGCACGCCATTTTCCTTGGCCGCCTGCCAGGCGCCGTCGGGCGTGCGATAGAACAGCCATTCGTAATCAAGGTCCCCCGTCACCGGCGCGTTCTGGGCGCGGGCCGTGCGCAGAATTTCCATGTCCTTGGCGAGCGCGGCACCGACCCGGGCGAATTCCTTCTCGTTGAGGGTGACGATCCGGCGGTTCGCATCCAGTTCGGCGGCGATCTCCTGGCGCACGGTCGCCAATTGATCCAGGTGATGGACATATTCGACTGTCTGCTCCAGGCCCAGCGCGATCAGAAGACCGATGGTGATGGTGGCGATGTGGATGAAAAAATCTCTCCAGCCATGGATCGCCGCATGCGGCGGATGCACGTCCAGCATGGCGTCCTGATGCTCCTCGGCTGCAATGGGCGGATCCGTATCCGGCACGGCGTCCCTTCGAAATCCTGTTTCTTAGGCTATAAAGGCCGTCTAATAATGCGTCGGTATCGCCGGACATTGCCGGGATTTTCGCCGCCGCGAAAGCACAATCCGCCATGAACCGCGCCGCTGCACGCGGACCAATCTGCGAGGCACCATGTCCAGCGTGACGCGACGCATCGTCGATATCGAAACGGCCTTGGCCGCCATCGCTGCCGTGCTGGCGAAAGCCAAAGAACTGGGCGTGACCATCAGCGTCGCGGTGACCGATCAGGACGGCAACGTCAAAGCTTCGGCGCGGATGGATGGCGCGTCCTCGCTCACCGCCGAGCTTGCCCTGAACAAGGCCTATACCAGCGCAAGCCTGGGCATGGCGACGCATGAGGTGCATGACTTCGTGAAGAGCGACCCGCCTTTGCTGCACGGCTTTTCGCAATATCCCCGGATCATCATTTTCGGCGGCGGCTATCCCATCAAGGAAGACGCCGAGATCGTGGGCGCCATCGGCGTCAGCGGCGCGCACTACACCCAAGACATGGCGTGCGCGACGGCCGGGCTGGACGCGATTGGGGCGACCAAAAGCTGAGACAGCCACCGGGTTTCAGTGTACGCTCTCGCACCGAGAAAAGCCTAGAGTTCCCTTAGGAAAACTTGGTTAATAACCCCACAACCAGGGGGGGTGGCTTGTCCCGAACAGGACAGTCTTGGGGGAGATTCATCGAACGCGTTGGCTGGCTGGTCCTGATTGTGACCGCAGCGGTTGTCAGTTGGGTGCTCGTCCTGCGCGCTTTTGAGGCGCTGCTGGATCTGATGGACGAGTAAAACGTGACTTTATCGGCTGGGCATCGCCCGTTCGGGAAAGCGATAGACGAAGCGTGCCCCGTCCCACACTTCAAAGCCGTCGGCGTCCAGGGACTTGGCCTTGCTGTCGAACAATTTCTTGGATTGCGCGATGCGGCCCGCGTCGTCCTGGCTGTCCAGGAATTCGACGCTCACAATATGGCCTTCGCGCATGAAATAGCAGCGCATGTGAAAATCCCGGGAAAATATGGGCGGATTTGATGCCCAAGGGGCGCGCCTCGCAAGACCGCTTGCGTACAATCAAAGTACAATAGGCCGGCAACATCGCCCGGCTTCGGCGCCGCTTCGAAGGCGCGTACGCCACCAGGCATCTGCGCCGGCTCCAAACAATGGGCGGGCGGGCGAATTTGGCGGAATTCCTGGATTTCTTTGGTTAATGGAACCTTAAGAGCCAATGTTCATTTCCGTGCGTAACCCGCTGGGAAAAGAGGTCCCATGCCCGGTTCGGAAAGGCCCACCAGGGACCAATTTACGATCCCCCTCAAATGCAGATGCGGCCAAACCGGAACGGCGGTGTGGGAAGAGAATAGCGCGGTGAGCCCGGCTGGCCCTCAGCCCTATCTGGTCAGCCTGTCCGATGGCTTTTATGAGCGGATCAAGAAAAAAGACCGCAAAAGCATCGAGCTGGTCTGCGCCAGGTGTGGGGCGACGCAGCCCGAATAAATTGGCATTCCCCAGCCAGGGTCTAACCTCAATAATCCCGCAACCCGGAGGGACGCGGGTCTTTTGGCCTCTGACGTCCGCACGCTGGCGCCACGGACCGCTCGTCGCTCATGGGCCATTCAAGCCCACAGCGCTCCTCGCTCCTGGTCAGAAACCAAAATCCCCTGCGTCGCGGCCACGCGATTATTGAGGTTAGACTCTAGGCGACCCCTTGCCGTAAGCGTAAGGTTCCCTGGGGCTTGGGCCATGGACGAGCGGGAATATCTGGTGAAGGCGCAGGAAGCCGACGCGGTGGCAAACGCGTCGCTCTCTCCTGAGACCCGTCGCGTATGGGAAGGCATCGCCGAAGAGTATCGCCGGCTTGCGCATGCCGTGGCCGAGATACGCAAATCCAAGATGTCCGAGCGCTCTTCCCAGAACTAGCTTTCGGCAGCCGTTCCGGCTTTTCCTCAAACCGCGTCATACGGCAACATCGCTCGACGTGGCGCTAACGCATCGCAGTCTTGAGAAAGGCCACCGTCTTCGGCCAATCGTCTTCATGCGCCGCAGCGATGCCGTCGGGCGTACCGCCCAGGCTGCCCAGATGCGCGAAATGCGGGCTCGAGCGATCGATGGGAAGGCCGAACACTTCATGCCCGGCATTCGCGTAGCGCAAGATGGTGGGCATTCGTCTCCCTTTCGCCTTCAGTCGCGCCGCGATCTGGTCCGCCATCGGGCAGGACGGCCAAAGCGTATCGGCCTCGCCGCAAACAAGCAGGATCGGCGCGCGGATCTTTTCCACCGCGATCACCGCGCCCGGATGCGCACCCAGCCCGGCCAGCGCATTCTTGTAATGGAAAAAGATGCCCTTCTCGGTCTCGCTGTCCTTGGCATAAGGCAGAAAATCGAGCGGCCTTCCATTTTCCGTCCAGCCCGGCTTCGGCTCCGGCTCAAATGTGATGCCCGGCCACACCACGCTGGAAGGCTGGGTCGCCACCACCGCTTTCAGCTCTGGCGCGCGCGCCGCCAGCAGCAGCGCGGGCTCCGATCCCTTGGAGCCGCCCATCACTGCCAGCCGGCTGCCATCCACGCGCGGATCGCGCTTCAGCCATGCCAGACCCTGCGTGAAAATTTCCAGCGGTACATTCGCGAGGCGCGGCGGCAGGCCGGGGCAACCGAAATAGCAAAGCTGCAGCACCGCGAAGCCTTCGCCCGCCAGCGCCTGGGCGATGCGGCCGGTGCCGCCGCCAAGCCCGCCTTCCGATCCCGCCAGCAGCAGCACACCCGGCCGCCTGCCCTCGCCCTTGCCGGGGTAGAAATTGGCGAAGACATGATCGCCTGCGATGCGTTCGCCGCCGGGGAGCGGATCGCTCACCTCGGGCGGCGGCAGCGTCATTGCCGCCGGCGGGGGGTCTTGCGCCTTCGCGGCCGCGCCGCTCGCAATCAAGGCCGCCATCACCCAGGCTGCCGATCGTTTCATGGCCGCGCTCCACCGCTTCCCGGCGGCAAGATTGCGCAATGCGCGGACGGCCTCAACTGGGCCGGAGGTGAATTAAGGGTCATCTTCGCCCGCCGTCGAAGCTGCTGAATCTCTTGTGGAATCGGTCTTTACGCGAAAATTACGCGCCCGGCGCTTGCAATATGAGCATATACCCCTATTTAGGAGCATATGCACATACCTTTATGTGCATCGAACCTAGAGAGGGATGATCGTCATGAGCAAACAATCCGGATTATCGAGTGTCCTGGCCGCCGCCGCGTCGTTTGTGGTGATCGGCATGGTCGCGTTGGGCACCCCCGCCCAGGCGCAGAGCGAGGAAGATTTGGCCGCCGCGCCCGGCTCCTTCGTTTCCACCATGGCCGTTCCGGCCATCGAGAAGATCGCCTATGCCGCCCACAGCCAGGGCAGCGAACGCCAGCCGGCTTCGTTCGTCTATAGCGAGGAAGATCTGGCGGCGCCCCAGGGCTCCTTCGTCTCCACCATGCCGGTGCCCGGCGAAAAGAGCGGCAAGGTCCACGTCTCCGCGCTGAGCGAGAATGATGCGGTCGCCTATGACGACCTTGCCCAGGCGACGCTGCGCGAAGCCGTGGCCGCAGCTTTGGAGTAAAGGGAATATGTCGGCGCAAAGTTGGGGCGGTGCGAAAAGCCGCCCCAATCCATTCATTTCAACTTATTCAACACCTCATACGCAATCGCGACCCGATCCTCGTTGGGATAATATTTGTTCGCCAGGATCGCGATGCCGATCTTCTTCGCCGGAATGAAGGCGAGATAAGCGCCGAAGCCGTTGGTCGAGCCGGTCTTGTTGATCCAGGCATCGTCACGTGGGCTGGCCGGCGGATTGATCGCCGTCACAGGCGTCGGCTTCAGCATGTCGTTGGAATTTCCGGCCAACAGCGTGTCGCGCGACGCGCCCTCATCATATTGCTCCCAGATCAGATCCTGGGTCATCGCGCCGACCTGGAAATAGCCGGTATGCGTGGCAATCACCGCGCGCTGCAGCTTCGCGTCGAGCGGCATCAGCTTCATATTCTCTTCCACAAAACGCAGCATGTCGCCCGCATTGGATTTGACGCCATAGGCTTCGTCCGCCAGCGGCCCGGGATTGACCCGCGCTTCTTTATCGTCGCGCGTGTGCCCCATCGCGTAATCGCCCATCCGCTGGGCGGGCACGTGAATATACGTGTTCTTCAGGCCCAGCGCCGGAAACACTTTGGCCTCCATCAGGCTGGCGAAATCCTGGTGCGCCGCTTTCGCCGCCACCACCCCCAGCATGCCGATGGAGGGATTGGCATAAGTGCGCATGGCGCCGAACGGATAGCTGGGCTTCCAATGCTGGAAATAACCCGTCAATTCCGCGTCACTCTTCACCGCGTCGGGCACTTGCAGGGGAAAGCCGCCCGCCACATGGGTGGCAAGATTCATCAAGGGCACCGTGCCGAAAGCCGTGCCCTTCATTTCGGGCAGATAGCGATCCACCGTGTCGGTGAGCTTGAGCGCGCCCTCCTCCCGTTCCAGCGACACCAAAGTCACCAGGAAAGTCTTGCTGATCGAGCCCAGCTCGAACAGGGTCGAAGGCGTGACCGGCTTGCCCCGGTCCGCCATGCCATAGGCAAAGACATAAGACTTGCCGTTGACGGCCACGCCCACCGCCATGCCGGGGATGCGATATTTCGCCATCACCGGCGTCAGCGCCGCATCGACCAAGGCCTTCACGTTGGCCTGATCCTCCGCCGCGTAAGCCGGAGCCGCCGTTAACATCAGCGCCAGCAGAATTCCCGATTTCATCGTGTGTCCCCTCGATGGATCGCCATGCCTAGCGGTCCCGCCGCCGGCCCTGCAAGCGACCATATCTCTGGAGAGGCATAAAGAAAATTTGTGGCGCGCAGCGACGCTACTGCGCCCGGTGAATCACCCGCGTGGCGCCCAGAATGTTGGTCTTGATGCTCTTGGGTTCGCGCACCAGGGTCAGCGTGGCGGCGCCCACGGAATTGACTTCCAGGCTATCTTCCACCGAAACCTCGACCGTGCTTTTGCCCGCCAGATTGAGATGCGCGTCCTTCACCGCCAGTCCGCCCAGCTTGGCCTCGCTCAAGCCCGCGCCATTGATGCGCAAACTGTCGGCGCGGCCCGTGGCTTCGACGCTGCTCGAGCCCGCAATGTTGAAGCGCAGCTCCGGCTGATCGAGATCGTTCAGCACCGTCGTGGTCAGCCCGGCCAGATTGAAGCGCAGGAAACTGCGCCCCGGCAGGACGATCGCCACCCGCTCCGTCTTCAAGGGTCCGGGCAGGCAATTGAGCTTGATCTCGTCATCCACGATCACGACATGCGGGATCAGCGCCGCATCGCCCGTCACCTTCACATTGTCGCCGCCTTCGCCCGGCCGGTATTGCGCGGTGGAGGGAATGGAAATGGACACCGTGTCGCCGCCGGTCCAGGCGATCTCGCGGCTGGCGGTCTGGCCCGCGGGCATCTCGCGGCACAAAGGCAGGCGCGACGCCGCCGCGCGCAAGGCCAGATCGCCGAAATCGAAGCCGCCGCCGATCCGAAACGCGCTCCACAACAGAAACGCGGCCATGACAAAGCCGCCCAGAGCGATCCACCCCAGATGTTTGCGCATCAGGAAAATCCTCCGCTTCGAGCCATCATGCGAGATGCGTCAGTCATTTGCCATCGCCGCATCGCTTTCGACAAAATCGCCAGAATCGACTGGCCCGCGCTTCACCGCCACCGAAGCCGCGCCATACCAGCGGTGAAAGCGGCTGAAATAGGCGGGAAGTCCCCAGGCCTTGGTGTCTTCCGGCCCTTCCAGCAGCGAATAATGCAGATGCGGGAAAAGCGAATCTCCCGCAAAGCCGATCTGGCCGATCTGCTGGCCTGCCTTGACCTGGTCGCCCACCTTCACCCGCACGCTGCCCGGCTTCATATGCACCATCAGGCTGAACTCGCCATCGCCGTGATCGATCAGCACATAATTGCCGATGTCTTTCGGGTCCTTGCCGGGCGGCAGAGCGGGATGACCGATCTCGGTCGCCGCCGCATTCTTGAACCAATTGTCGGGAATGTCGTTGGCGATTTCGCGCACCACGCCGTCGCCCGGCGCATAGATGGGTTTGCCATAGCTGAACCAGTTTTCGGGCTTGCCCGCATCGCCGTGGAATTCGCGGCCCTCCGCGTCGGTATAAATAAAGTCCATGGCGAACTCGTTGGAGTTGGCAGCAATGCCCATCGCCTTGACGCGCGGATTGCTCATCGGCACCCGCAGATGATGCGCGTAGGAATCATGGCCCTCCCACACAAAGACTTTGCCCTTGAGCGGCAGGGTCAGCGCCGTCTTGCCCGGATAGACGCGCGAGGCGACCGTGACATCGTTGATGGCGTCGCAATCGTCCGGCAGGCGGTGTGCATTCGCCTGCCTCTCCGCCGCCGAATTCTCCCGTTGCAGGCAGAAGGAATAGCTGAGTTCGTTCAACGGCATCGCGCCTTCGAATTCCGAAAAAGGATTGAACACGTCTAGCGTCTTGCCGGGCGTCAGCACCTGCTCGCCGATCACCGCGATGGACGGCGCGAAGGCGTCGGTGTTGATCGCCTTGCGCAGCGCCAGGCGATGCGCCCCGTCATAAGCGCTGACCTCGATCTTGGCGATGCGCAGCGTGTCCGCGCCGCCATTCGTCACCATCATGTCGAAGTTGAGAAACTTGTTTTCGCCCCGCATCTCGATGATGGGGCGGGCTGGCGCCACGGCGATGCTGACGTTCTTCGCCTCCGCCGCCCGCGCGGTGGCGGGCGCAAAAGCCAGTTGCGCCAGCGCCGCCGCCAGGATCAGCGCTGCTGTCGGGCAAGTCAGGTTTTCTAGGGTGATCGCGCGCATCGCACGCCTGGCTCCCTGGGGTGACCAGAACAATGTGACACATGATACCTTGTTATGCAAGATATTAAATTGCCAAGCCCGGCCAACGCCTTGATATAAAGTGCGGGTGCGGAAGCGGAGGAACCTCGATGATCCAAGGCGCTTGTCATTGCGGCGCGGTCCATTGGCGGTTCGACGGCCTGCCCGACCGCGCCACCGCCTGCAACTGCACTGTCTGCCGCCGCTACGCCACGCTCTGGGCTTACGATTTCGAAGGCGAACGCATTGCGGTGACGGGCCCCACGCGCGCCTATGGCTGGGGCGAAGCCGGCATCGGTTTTCATTTCTGCGAAACCTGCGGCAACCTCGCTTATTGGCGCGCCGTCAAGCCGCGCGAGGATGGCCGCCGCCGCATCGCCGTCAATCTGCGCTTGTCGGAAGACCCGGCCCAAGTCGCCGCCATTCCTCTGCGCCATCTCGACGGCTTCGAGAGCTGGAAGGAGATGGAGCGCCCAACCCGCACGGTAGATGACCTCTGGTTCTAGAGCGTCTTGGTCGAGAATTTCTTCCCCGTGAGGCCGATCAGCAAAGGCTCCGGGGGAGCTTTTGCCGGCTGAACGCCCGCCTTAGCGGGCAGCGACTAGAGCGCCTGCGTGTAGGCGTGAGCCGGAGCGCTAAAGAAAAAGCCGCGAAAGAGACAGATGGGGGCTAACCACCAAGTCGATCATTCACACTGAGCGGTACGTTGCCCTTCTTCACCCGCGCGACTCTGCGGTCGCCGTCCCACACTTCGATCGTGTGGGTGACCGACAGCCGCTCGGCTTCAGCCAAGGCGTCAAGATCGTCCATCGCGGCTTGCGCGCGAGTGAGAATCACAAAATCGAGCCTGTCGAGAAAACGCAGTTGAAACATTTTCATGCGCGCCTCCACCGCTGCGAGCGGGAGCACGGACAATATTTTAGTGATTGCCCCATCTGTCTCTCAAGCGCCAGCGCTCATGTCCCGGCTGGCGACGGTTTATTTTCCTCCCGCTGCCGCTTTCGCGCAAGCGGCCGGAGACCTTCGGTACGCTGCCGCTCTTTCGCGGCGGCTCGCGCGCATGGGGAAAAGAGCAGGCGCGAGACGGCTAATCATGCGCGATAAGGGTCCGCATCGGCGCCACCCGCAGCTGCGTCATGTTGCGCCAAGTTGGGAGGCGTCGGACTGGGCTGGATCGCGCCGCACCCCTCGCAAACCAGCTCGATCTTGAGTGAACGGCTTTTCTTGGACACCCGCTCGTAAAAACCTCCGGACAGCGCGACCAGAACGGCGGCGCCCTGCCATCTTTCCCAGACGCATTGGCCGTCCCGGCCGCACTTGACGCATTTGATTCCGATAGAGATTTTCGTTGCCGGCACTGAACCGCCCATCATGGCGCACCCGTTTGTTTGCGGGAGCGCGGACAGCGTTCGGGGGCCTGTCCCTCATGTCTCTCAAACGCCAATACGCAGGAACCAAGACTGGCGGCATCCCTGTAACATCCTGCGGAACCGCATGGTTCCCATCCCCGTGCCCAGGTTTGCCGGCGTTCGGTCGAGAGCCGCGCAGGGGCGGAATTGACCAGGCACGGCGCCAGCGTATAAGTGCGCTATCGTACGGTCTTGGGGGGCCTGGCGGGACGAACCGGTCGTCTCTTCCCTTGCAATCCGGCGCCTGGCGCGTGGGCCGGCGCGTCGTTCGCCGCGACGGCAAAGCCGACGCCGGCACCATCGTGGAATCGAACCACCGCATCAAAGTCAAATGGGATAGCGGCGCGACCAGTTATTTTGCGCGCGGCAAGCCCGGCAATGTGGTGCTGACGGACGATTGACCCTCCGTCCTAAGGCAAGCCGGAATTGCGCTCCATGCGGTCGGCCATCTCCCGATAGGAATTGGCGATGTCCTCCCATCTCGATTTCGTGAAACTGTCGTCACAGGCCGCGGCCCGCGCGTCGGCGTCCGCCGCTTTTCGCCGATACTCAGAAACTTTTCGGGCGACAGGATCTTCAGCGTAAGCCACGTCGTTTCTCGCGCCTTGGTGCTGTGTAAGCCAACGCGGGAACATCCCCAAAGATGCGTGGAGCGCCGCGACTAACGCCTAGCGCGCCTTGGCCGTGCTTCGCCCTCCCCGCACATGCGCAGCATGCTGGCGGGAGGGTGAGTAGCGACAGCGTACGAACGCAGCAGCGCTTATTGCGCGCAGGCGTGAAGCCGGCGCGCAAAAGTAAGCGCGTAGGCGCGAGCTAGCCTTGGCTCCGGCTTTCTTCCCCCCGCATGGCGAAGCCATTGGCGGGGGAGTTCGATAGCGACAGCGTATCGAACGTCCGCTAGCGGGCTCGCCCGCGTGGCGGACAGATGGGGGCCATAAAAAAACCAGCTACCGCGCCGCGGTTTCCAGATTCCAGATCACCGAGATCTTGGTCGTGGTGGAGGCGGGCCGGCCGTCCTTCAAAGGCGGCTGCCATCTCCAATGCGTCTGGACATAGGAACAGGCGGCGGCGTCCAGCCGTTGCGACCCCGAGGTGCCGATCACATTGCAATCGGTGATCACGCCCGCGGTCGAGATCGCGACTTGCATCTGGGTGGTGCCCTGCTCGCCCGCCCGCTTCGACATGTCGGGATAGGGCGGCGGCCGGTGCGTGCCCGCGATGGATTCAAGCCGCGTCGGCCCAGACGTTGAAGGAACAGGCGTTGCCGGCGTTAACGGGCGCGCGGGCGTTGCGATGGGCGGCAGCGATGAAACCTGAACGCCGGCGTCGCGCGGAACCGGAGCCGGTGGCAACGGATTTGCTGGCGCCGTCGATGCCGCGCTGGTGGCCGCACTTGTGGTGGCGGGTTGCGGCGGATTGGATGGCGGCGCGGCCGGTGCTGGCGTTGATGTGAGTGAAGCGGGCGGCGGCGCAGCGGCGCGGGAAGCTTGCGGCGGCGTCACGCGCGGCGCTTCCGTCACGCGCGGCGCTTCAACCACACGCGGCGCTTCACGTGAAGCTTCGCGCACAGGCGCCGCCACACGCGGGGCAACATTTGCTTTCGGCGCTTCCGCTTTCGCGTCCGGCGCCGATTTGGGTCTCGCCATCGGCGCGGGCGTGGCGGCGGCGGCGCGCCCTGGGCTCGCTGCGCGTGCGTTGTTCGCCGCGGCTTTTGACCGCGCGATTTTGGGCGTCACCGGCGGCAAGACCGTGGGTTGGGCGACGCTCGCCTCCAGGACGGGCGCGACATGCGGCCGTTGCGAGGCGGGCCGGAATATCCCCGGCAGGAACGTCGCCAGCAAGGCGGAGCTCGCGAACAATCCCGCGATCACGATCAGGACGGTCATCACCATCCAGCGCCGGAAGGAATGATCGGCGATGCGACCCTGCCGCATGCTCGCCATGCGCGCCGAGGTATTGGCGATGGTCTTCTCGTAAGCATGCGCGATGCGCCGCGCATAATGTTCGCGCGCCTGGCGTTCGTCGGCATCGAGCGCGACATCGCCGCTGTCTTTCAGAAGATCGGCCAGCGCGACGTAGCGATCATACGCCTTGCGCAGATCGATCAGTTGTTGCTCGGGTGTGGTTTCGATCCGACC
Source organism: Rhizomicrobium sp. (assembly GCA_035605955.1). Taxonomy (GTDB): domain Bacteria; phylum Pseudomonadota; class Alphaproteobacteria; order Micropepsales; family Micropepsaceae; genus Rhizomicrobium. Next base: position 8,253 of record DATNGI010000015.1, on the reverse strand, counting down.
ATGGACCATGACGCTGAAGCCTTTCGACCGAGCGGCATCCGGGGACCCCAATTATTAACCACTCCGGATGTGCCTTGCACACGATATCGAAGAGTGATGCCGCTTCCACGCGTGTTTGAAGGTAACCATAACGGCTTAGCCGGATGCGCCCACCGGACGGAGTTCCTTCGCGCCATCAGGGGCTTAAAGATGCTCGTTGGCCCCAGCCCAGGCGTGCGCTTGCGAACCAATCAAGCCAAAAGGCGTTATCGAAGGGTCGCCCCCCACGCCGTTCTTGATGCCTCATTGTCCTTCGCGCGCCCTTCGCCCCTTGTTGGCATTTGCGCTTTTCACTTTGAGTGGTTGCGTCACGCAAACGCCCCCTGCTGTTGAACCGCCACCCGCGCCGCCTTCCGTAACGGAAGCACCGGCAGAGCCCTTTTTCAGCCAGACTGGCGTGGCGTCTTTTTACGGCGCCGCGCTGGACGGCAAGATCAGGGCCGATGGCGGCAGTTTCGATTCCCACGCCTTCACGGCGGCGCATCGCAAACTGGCTTTCGGCACAATTGTGCGGGTGACCAATCTGGGCAATGGCAAGACGGTGAAGGTGGAGATCAATGATCGCGGCCCCCATGTGAAAGGCCGCATCATCGATCTGTCATCGGCGGCGGCGCGCGCCCTGGGCATGGAGAAAAACGGCATCACCCATGTCAAGCTCGACGTCTTCCGCGCCGATCAGCAGACCGTAGAAAATTGAAGTCTTTGATGGTCGCACGGCCTGACGCGAAGTCTTCAACTTCGAAGGGCGCCGGATGCTCTTGTTTAATGGTCGCACGGCCTGACGCGAAGTCTTCAACTTCGCGGGGCCGATGCTCCTGTCGCTGGCTGCAGGAAGCGGCGCACCAGAATTTTGATGGCGTCGAGAATCTTGGGCATGTCGAGCTTGGGATCGCGCACCGTCATCATGCGCACGCCGTCCAGAATGCCGAACAAGACCGTCGCCGCGATCTCCGGATCGAGCGTGGGATCGATCAGGCCGTTTTGCTGACCTTTGGCCAGGAAATTGGCCAGGATGGATCGCGTGGTCTTGCTCATCTCCCGAAGCTTGGCGGCCAGCTTGGGATTGCGGTGGGTTTCCGCCGCCCATTGCAGGAAGAGGATGAAATCGGTGCGCAGATTGCGCTGCTTGGCTTCCTCGATCACCGTGGCGATTGCCGACAGCGCATTGCCGCTTTGCACCAGCTGGGCGAATTGGCGCGCGCCTTCCTCCAGCGCCGCCGCGCCCACCGCATCCAGGATCGCGTCCTTGCTGTCGAAATAATGATAGAGATGGCCGGGGCTGATGCCCGCTTCCTGGCAGATATCGGCGATGGAAAGGCCCTTAAATCCGTCCCGGGCGAAGCAAGTTTTCGCGGCGGCCAGGATTTCCTGCCGCTTCTCCTCGTGCTTGACGGGATCGAGGCGACGCATGAGGGAACTCTAATTTAGAGTGTTCGATCTAGCAATCTTGACAGCCGCTTTGTCGCCTGGCATTAGTTAGAGCGATCACTCTAACTAATAGGAGACCTTTCGTGACTCTGAATCTTGTCCGCCAGGCCGTGCTGGCCGCTGCCCTTGTCTCGTGTGCCGCGCTGGCTGCCCCCGCTTTTGCCCAGACCGCGCCCATCACCGGCGTGCCCGCGATGAAGGATTTTCCCGGCGCCAACGAACTGCCCGACCCCAAGCTGGACTACAAGATCGCGTTCGACATGAACACCATGCCGGACTCGAACGACAAAGTGCTCCCCGGCCTGATGATGATCGGCGCGATCATCAACACTTATGAGAGCCATGGCGTCGCGCCCGATCATCTGCATCTTGTCGCCGTGTTTCACGGTCCCACCATTGTCGCGGTCACCGACGACGCCACCTACAAGGCGCGCACCGGGGTCGAGCACAATCCCAATGTCGAGCTTCTGAATCAGCTTCGGAAAGCGGGGCTGAAGACGGTGGTCTGCGGCCAGTCCACCATGGCGCAGCATTACGACTTCAAATCCATCCAATATGCGCAGATCAACCTGTCGGCTACGGTCACCTTCATCAATCTGATGACCCGCGGCTATATCAAGATCAACCAGTAAATCCGCAACCCAACTCTCCGCGTCCCGGCGCGGAGAGTTGCCTTCCTTGCCCGCCAGGCAATTTCATTCGGCTGCGATCGGCCGTGTCTTATCGATGGTCGCACGGCCTGACGCGAAGTCTCCAACTTCGCGGGGCCGATGCTCCCGAGGCTCCCGTGCCGCTAAAATATCCAGCAACGCGCTCCGGACATCGCGATAGGCCTGCGCGCTTTCGAAATATTCTTCCGAGCTGACGGCCAATTCGCTTTCCAGCGCGTGGATCTGCGCGATCAACTTCTGGCGGCGGCGAAAGGCGCGGTACTCGCAAAGCAGCACCGCCCAAAGAGAGCCGAGCAAAAACCACAGCGCGTAGGCGAGAGCCGGAGCGCCAAACAAAGACTGAACGCCGTGAAGCATGGTCCGCGTGCGCAAGGAGAATCAACGACCTCCCCACACTAGGCGCCGCGTTTACGCCCGCAACACCGGACCGGTTCCACGGTTAACGCGGCCGGCCGCAGCACAACCAGAGTGACGCACCTGAGCGTGCGGCACCGCACAGAACCAATCCGCCGCGCAGGGGTTATCATCTTGGGGTTGTTATCAAATGATATGGAGTTCCCATGAGCATCAAAGGTCACGCGAAGGAAGCTGCCGGCTACGTAAAAGAAGAGATGAACGAGCACGGCAAAACCGCCGAAAGCCAGCGCAAGGCGGCGGAAGGCCGCGAGCTTCGCAACGAAGGCCGCGTCGAAGACGGCAAGGCGCCCAAGATGACGGCGCCCGGTTCCGGCCACCCCGAGAAATAATCCGTTCCAGCCTTGAGCATCGAAGCCGCCCGCTCCGTTCGGGCGGCTTCTTTGTTTGGGCGCAGCCGCTCCCGCCGGTCTATTTCGTGATCTTCACGATATGCTCGGCCAGCGCGCGCCAATGCCCGTCGCGGCGGACGAAGGTGATGGTGTAGCGCAGCGCCATGCCGTCCGGCGCGGACTTATCGCTCATATGGAAGATGTTGGTGCCGACATCCACCGCCGTGTCGCCTTCCACCACCACGCTTTCGTCTTCCAGGGTCTGCGATTGGCGGGGATCGGGCTTGCCCGAGGTCAGGGCCTTGATGAAGTCCGCCTTGCTGTGCGGCTTGCCGAAGCCCGAGGTGGAAATGAACTGGTCGTCCAGAATGCGCTCCAACGCGGCCGCGTCATGTCTGTTCTCGGCCTCCGCCCAGTCGCGCAAAAGCTGCTTCACTTGTTGCTTGGCATTGTCCGGCGCTTGCGCTTCAGCGCTCGCGGACAAGACGGCACATGCCAGCGCCCCGCTCAGAATAAGCCGTTTCATGCGCATCCCCCCAATGTCTCTTTCGCAGCTGCCATGTTCGCGCAAACATTCCCCGCGCCGCAACTGGCGTATTTCGGGCATCGCAGGTTGCAATGGCTGGCGGTCCTGGTGCGGAAGTCTGCCCGAACCGGCCCGGAACGGCTGTAAAAGAAGGCCCCGGCCCCCGGGGCGGACATTATGACGGAGCTTTTGCCGCCAAACCGTCGATCAAAGGCATCAAGGCGCGCTTCAAATCCGTGTCACGGATAGGTTTGGCGATCATCGGACCTTCGGCAAAGCGTTGGGGCAGATCGGCCGCCTGATACCCGGTGAGGAAGACGAACGGAATTCCCTTGCCGGCCAAGACATCGGCCACGGGGAAGCTTTTCTCCGAACCGAGGGTAACATCCCAATAGCGCGCAATGCGGCAGCTCCCGTTCCAGCAGCGCCAAGGCATCGCGGGTTCCGGCGGCGGGACCCAGCACCTCGCAACCCCAATCCGTGAGCAAATCGGCCAGATTGGCCGATATCAACCACTCGTCTTCGACGATGAGTATTCGCGTGCGCCCCTCACTCTCCAACGCCCTTTTCCTCCCCTGGGAAGCGCAAGGTCACTTTCAACCCGTCGGGGGCGAACTCAATATCCGAATGCCCACCGAGCGTATAAACGGTCTCCCGGGTAATGAGTTTCATGCCGAACCCGGTTTTCTCCGGCTTATTTACTTGGGTTCCGCAGAATTCCGACCAGGTCACCACCACATGGGGGCCGTCGCGGTGCCAATTCATATCCACCCGGCCGGCCCTGGCCAACGCGCCGTATTTCGCGGCATTGGTCGCCAATTCATGCAGGATCATCCCAAGCGACAGGGCCTGGGAGGGGGGAAGATGGATATCGTTCGAACCCAGATGAATCCGTTCGTGACCGAACGGGCTCAACTGCGCCTTCGCCAGCTGGCTGATGGACGCGGCGCGCCAATTTTCGCTCGAAAGCAGCTCATAGGAATGCGCCATGGCGCGGATCCGCTCGATAAAGCGGTCCTTGAACGTCTTGGGATCTTGAACCGTGCGATAGGTCTGGTCGGCTATCGAGATCACCACCGCCAGCATATTTTTGACCCGGTGGTTCAATTCGGCGATCAGGGTGCGCTGATGCGCTTCCGACTGGGTGAGCGACGTCACGTCCACGAAGCTCAAGACCACGCCCTCGATCTGCATGCCTCCGTTGCGATAGGGCGCCAGCCGCGCCAGATAATGTGTCCCGCCATTCTGACTGATGGTGCGCTCCAGAACCTCTCCGCTTTCCAGCACGGCCTGCACATCGTCCGCCAGGGTGGGCAGGCTGATGCGGCTGGCGAGATCGGTCAGCGGCCGCCCCTTGTCGCCCGGCAGCATGTTGAAGAACTGCGACACGGCGGGCGTGAAGCTGCGGATCGTCAAATTGCGGTCCAGAAATACGGTGGCGACCTTGGTGCTTGTGAAAAGATTGGCGAGATCGGCGTTGGACCGGTCCAGCGCATCGACCTTGCCATTCAGTTCGGCATTGACAGTGTGGAGTTCTTCATTGACCGATTGCAGTTCTTCCTTGGAAGCTTCCAATTCCTCATTGGTGGACTGAAGCTCTTCATTGACCGAAACCAGTTCCTCGTTGGAGGATTTCAGCTCCTCCAGCGCGGTCTCATATTCCTCGATCAGGGATTGCAGCCGTTCCCGCGTCTCGCGCAATTCCCGTTCCAGGTGAACCGCGGTCTCGTCGGGGACGGCGGCGCGCTGGGTAACTTGCTCCCGGCTGAGGACCGGGCCGACCTCGCGGAACACGATCAGGAAGAGCCGGTCGTCCTCGTTGGTTTCGCTCAGAGGCTCGACCGACAGATCGACGATCTGGACGCGGCCGTCCTCCGCCTCGACGGCGATGCCGTCGCGATTGATCCGCCGCTCGGTTTCCACCGCCTCGCGCAACAAGGCGCGCAGATCCAGGCGCAAGCCCTTCTTGGCCATGGTGAGAAGCTGGCGGGTGGGGGCGCCGGCCATCGGCTCGATATATTTGCCGGTGCGGGAAGAGTAATAAACAATGTCCCCGTCGCGATTGACCACGACATGGGCGGGGGCGAAGCGGTCCAGCACCTGGGCTTCGACGGCCTGGCGCAAGGCGATGCCGGCCAGGCTTTTGCCACGCTCGGTGAGGCTCATGGGAAAGGGCGCGGGACGAAGGCCGCTGACCACCAGGGGTACCCGCGCGGTGGTGGAAACGTCCTCGCGCGAGCGGAAAACCCGGTTCTTCTTGTCCAGGGGTGTGAACAATTCGCTGAACTGTCCCACATTCTCGGAGGTGCCGAGAAAAAGATAGCCGCCGGGCCGCAAGGCATAATGAAACGTGGGAATGACCTGGTTCTGCATCTCCGCCCCGAAATAGATCAAGAGATTGCGGCAGGAGACCAGATCGAGGCGCGAAAAGGGCGGATCGCGGATCACGCTATGGGGCGAGAAGACGCAGAGATCCCGCACTTCCTTGCTCACGACATAGCTGCCATCGTCCTGGGTGAAGTATTTCTTGCGCCGGTCCTCGGAAACGCTGTCGAGCAGAAGCTCGGGATAACGCGCGGCGCGCGCCACCGATAAGGCGGCCTCGTCGATGTCGGTGGCGAAAATCTGGACCTTGGGAATGGCGGTCAAGCTTTCCATATGCTCGCGCAGCAGAATGGCGATGGAATAGACTTCCTCGCCCGTGGCGCAGCCCGGCACCCAGACCCGCACCATATCCTCGGCCCCGCGCCCGGCGAAAAGCTTCGGCACGACAAGCGTGCGGAGCGCATCGAAGGCTTCGGCGTCGCGGAAGAAATTGGTGACGTTGATGAGAAGGTCGCGGAACAGCGCGCCTGTCTCCTTGGTGTCCTGGCGCAACCGTTCGATATAGCTTTCGACGGTTTGCAGATGATTGACCTGCATGCGCCGCTGCACCCGGCGGAGGAAGGTCTTCTCCTTGTAGCCGGAAAAATCGTGACCCAGCTGCTTGCGCAGGATGGCGCAGATTTCCTTGCGGCTCCCGCGCCAGGTCTTGGAATCTTCGCCGAGTTCGCTTTCCGGCTGATCCAGCTTGCTCAAGCTGCGCGCGAATTCCGCGATACGCGCGCCCATCTCGGTGACGGGAACGGCCAGATCCACCATGCCGCTGGCGATGGCGGCGCGCGGCATTTCGGGACATTGCGGTTCGCTGCCGTCGGGGGTCTGAGCCAGGGTAAGACCGCCCCGCTCCTTGATCGCTTTGAGGCCCAAGGTGCCGTCGCCATCGCCGCCCGACAAAACCACGCCCACCGCAATCTCGCCCAAATCCTGCGCCAGGGCGCTGAAGAAGACATCGATGGGTTTGCGTTCCCGCTTGATCGTCTGAGATTTTTTCAGGATCAGCGTGCGGTTCTCGATGCCAAGGATCGCGTCGAACGACAGCACGTAAATATGGTTGGGCTCAAGGCGGACACCATGCGCCGCTTCCTCGACCGGCATGCCGGTGTGACGCGCCAGGATCTGCGGCAGCAAGCTGCGGCGGTCCGGCCCCAGATGCGTGACCACGACAAAGCCACATCCCGTGTCGTCCGGCGTGTTGCCGAAAAAATGTTCCAGCGCTTCCACGCCGCCAGCAGATGCGCCGATGCCGACAATGGGATGGGATGCTGTCATGACGATTCCCGGGATTAACCGAAGCGACGGACCAGACGGGTTATCGGGTCCGGCTAGGGACGGGACAGCCGGAGGCGACTATATAACAAATGCCGGGAACCGATACGGCGCCCGAAGGCCCTTGCCTTCAAAAATGGGCGCGCCGCCGTCAGTTCCCTGGCTTCGGATCGAAGCCGCGAAGCAAGCTCTTAAGTCGCGGGCCGGCGCGGAATATTCGCGGAAACCAGCGTTATTTGGCTGCCGCGCCCCTCTTGGCGATGCCGAAAATCTCGAAATGCGCGTCACCCAGGAGCTTGGCGCCGCCGATGAAGGCGCGTGTCGGCAGCGGGCCTTTGAAATAGGTCCGGTACACCTTGTTGAAGTCGCCGTAGTAGCTGAGGTCGGACGTGGCGATCTGCAGCCAGACGATATCGTCCATGGTGTAGCCGGCATTCTCCACGATCCGTTTGATGCTGTTCATCACCACTTTGGCGCCGGTGGCGGCATCGACCGGCAGCTTGCCGGTGTCGGGATCGGTGCCATCGGCGGTGCCGGAGATATAAAGCGTGCCGTCAGACTCCACCGCGGCGGAATAGGCGGGCGTGGGGCCGCTCACCCGCGAGCCGCCGGAAGGGAAATGCTTGGCCGGCTCGGCGAAGGCGAGTGCGGGCAAAGCGCAAAGAGCGACGATGGCGACAGCGAGAAATTTCATGGGGGTTTCTCCAGAAGCGAAAAGCGCGGACGCGCCAGGAAAGAACAAGGGAAGGAACAAGGGAAGGAACAAGGGAAGGAACAAGGCAGGAACCATTACGCGACGGGTCCCCTGTTGCCAAGCGGCACCAGAGCGCGGTTGAGACGTTCTCTCTTCGAGGTACGGCCCGCGCGGCCGCGGCGACAAACCTGCAGGAAGTCCGAAACCCGCATGAGCAAGGCAGGTTATATGGTGTGGGGGATCGCGGCGTGCGCCGTCATCGTGCTGCTTTATTTTTACACGGGGCAGTATGCCGAGACATCCAAGACAGCGCCCTGTCCGTCGGGCAGCTCCAATTGCGCGTCCCCGCAACCGCCGCCGTTCAAGCAGGCCCCGGCCACGCAGCATTGAAGACGCTACGCTACTTCAATCTGTCCATAATTTTCTGCACACCGGCCTTGGCGCAAGCATCGTCGAATTGATAGCCCGGCGCGCCGGACGCGCCGATGGCGCCAAGCACAG
>DATNGI010000014.1:0-25341 GCA_035605955.1 Rhizomicrobium sp. | reverse complement strand
AATGGTGCATCCCACCTCCGACGGCACGGTGACTTTCGGCTCGACCGTCACCATCCAACGCAGGGGCCGCACGCAAACGCTCCGTATCGTGGGTGTGGATGAAGCCGATGCGTCCAAAGGCCTGATCAGCTTTCGCGCACCGCTTGCCGCCGCTTTGATCGGCGCACGTGAAGGCGACATTGTCGAAGCGGGCGAGCCACTGGGCGAGATCACAATTTTGGGGTCACAAGCCTAGATTGTAGCGCTCCGCATACCCGCAATGACCTTACCATGATTGCGCCCATCCCGTCTTATTTGGCCTAATGCCTCAGCGTGTCCGCTGATTCGGGGGAGCCGAGATGTATCTGGCTTCAGCGGTGTTCGACCTGGTGGATCGGATCGCCGCCGAGAGCACCATTGCCGGCGTATGGGGCGCATATTTTTCTGCGGCGCGCAGCGCCGGGCTGTCGTCAGGCTTTGCCTGCTACATGCCGGCAGACGGACGTTTCGCCAGCATGATCTTCGCCAATTCCATGCCGCAAGGCTGGGCCGAGAATTACGCGCTTCACGGCTATGCCGCGGAAGATCCGCTGAGCGAGCGCACGCGGCGCGAAACACGCCCGATCTCCTGGACCGCGCATGACTGGGACGCGACGGCAACGCCGCTCCAGCGCAAATGGCGTGACGACAATATCGCGTCCAAGGTCAAGATTGGCTACGCCATACCCGACCGCACCAGTGGCGATCTCAAGGTGATTTCGCTGGCGGGCGAAGAGCCCGATTTGCATCCGCAGGACCTCAAGACCCTGCATTTCGCGGGCATCGAAGCGCTGAACCGAATGCAGGAATTGGGCATCAAACCGCCCCCGGCGGCGAAGTCGCCCTTATCGCGGCGGGAACGCGAATGCTTGAAATGGATCGCTGCCGGCAAGACGGATTGGGAAATCGGCGCCATCCTGACGTTGAGCGAAAAGACCGTGAACGTCTATGTCGAGCGCGCCAAGCACAAACTGGGTGTGCAGACCCGTACGCAGGCGATCGTTCATGCCCTGCGCGCCGGCTTCATCGCGATCTGAGAAACTGCCGGGTAACTACCCTACAAGACGGGCCGGATCGCGGGTCTTATAAAATCGAAAATGTTTCATTCGTTCAGCTGATGGGCCAGTCCCCCAAACCGCTCAGTCCCTCCAAGGCCGAAGTCGCTTGCTATGCGGCGGACATGCTGGCGTCGCTGAGACGACTTTCCGAAGCCAGCGGCATGACGCTTCTTGCGCATCTGGTGGATCTGGCCTGCGCCGAGGCGATCCGCAACGCCGAAGCCGCGGGCGCCGCTTCATCGACGGACGATCAGGACACGCGCCGCGCCACCGCCAAGCGCACGCCGGAATCGCGCCGCGATTAGCGGCCCGCCTGTTTACAAAAGATCGAGGACAGTCTCGCCGGGGCGGCCCAGCTTGGCGCCCTTGTCCGTCACCACGATAGGCCGGTTGAGCAGGACCGGATGCGCGGCGATGGCGTCGAGCAAAACGCCGTCCCCAGCCGACGCCAGATTCAGTTCGGCATAAACCGCCTCCCTGGTCCGCATCACCTCGCGCAGGGGTATACCCAGCCGGGCGATCAGCGCCTCGAGCGCGTCATGCTTGAGCGGCGTCTTCAGATATTCCACCACCACGGGCTCGATGCCGCGCGCCTGGATCAGCTCCAGCGCCTTGCGCGAATTGCTGCATTGCGGGTTGTGGTAGATGGTGACGGTCATGGCCCCGGCTTAGCACCCCGGCCGATGCGGCGACAGGTGGTATTTTGAGCTAAATTGCGCCAAATTCAGAGCCTTATGGCCGACCGGATGCTCCTGGACCGGCCGCGTGGGACTGGCCCCCCTTCCTTGCCATTCCGTCACCTTGCGCGTATTGTCGCGCCTACCGTGGAGACAAGTCCCGTCGCAGACGAAGCGCACCTGTAGAAGAAATCCTGCCGCCTTCTGTGCGCGCCTGGACGAGACAGTCACTTCCTTCGCCTTAGACCGACAAACTCTCCGCCCGGACCGGCATTCCGCTGATCCGGAACCATGCAGGAAGTACCTATGACGATCGGAACAGTGAAATTCTTCAATACCTCCAAAGGCTTCGGCTTCATCGCGCCGGAAGGCGGCGGCAAGGATGTGTTCGTGCACGCCACTGCGGTGGAAGCCGCCGGCATGCGCACCTTGAACGAAGGCCAGAAAGTGTCGTTCGACATCGTCCCCGACGCGCGTGGCGCGAAGGCGGCGAACCTGAAACCCGCCTAAAGCGCGGAAATTGGGTAGTGGACAGGGCCGGCGCGGCAACGCGCCGGCCCTGTTTTTTGGTCGCGACTCTCTTTGGTCGCACGCCCGGACGCAAAACCGTTCCGCGCCCTACGGGCGCTTCACACTTTTGCTGGTCGATGCTCCTGGACTACGGGGTTTGACCCGACTGCGACTGCGGCAGCATGACCGTGACGGTCTGTTGTGGCCCGCCCTTGGTCACGAAACTGGCCTTGCCCATGCTGACCCCGGCACTGGCCGAGACATTGTAGCTGCCGGCTGGCAGCTTCATCAGCACCCAGGGCGCATCGCAATCGGTTTCGACCACGGATTTTCCACCCTGCATCACCGCGACATGAACCTGTGCCAGATCCTCACCTGCCGGATTGGCGAACACCAGCTTGACGGGATAGCTGCTCCAGGCGGGATTGTCCTTGGCCGAGCCGACGCCGGTGCAGACCGTCTCCACACCCCCGATCATCATCGGCTGGTCTTGGACGGCCTCAGCCGAACCGGTTAGCAGCGGCACGATAAGCGCGGGCCCGATGCCAAAGGCGATAGCGATAGCGGATAGGCGCATGATCGGACCTCCTTTTGCCCTCTTCCAAACCCTTGCCATGCCGCAAGGTTCCCGCCTCTTTTGGCCTCCGACCTGGAAAGCCTTAGACTGTTGCCATGACCCGCTTTTTCCTCGGCATCGGCCCACTTCTGGTTCTGGCCGCCCTGCTTGTGGCCGCCATTCCAGCCGCCGCCAAGCCGCGCGCCATCGCGCATCTGAAAGGGCTGGATGGAAAGCCAGTGGGTACTGCGACCTTCTCCACGGTCGATCGCGGCGTGTTGATCGAATTCGATCTCATGGGGTTGCCGCCAGGAACCCATGGCATTCATCTGCATGTCTCGGGCAATTGCGATCCCAAAACCGGCTTTACCAGCGCAGGTCCGATCCTGGGGCTGGGACCGGTGATCCGCAAACACGGTTTTCTGGCGGACGGCGGACCGCTGGCGGGCGACCTTCCCAATGAATATGCGGGCGCCGACGGCCACCTGCACGCCGCGACCCTGACCAACGGGTTCGGTCTCGGCAACGGCAAGCGCTCCATTTTCGACCGCGATGGTGTGTCCATCATTATCGATCAGCGCGGCGACGATTACCGCAGCCAGCCGATGGGCGAAGCGGGCGCGCGCATCGCGTGCGGCGTGGTGATCCGCACCCAAGGCCCGCTGCCCCGACCGCCGCTTCCCGTGGCGATAGGCGGACATTGATGGGACTGGAACAGCCCATCGCGGAAGTGAAGCTTCCCGCGCTAATCGATGCGGACGCGCTGCGCCATGCGCTCACGGCTCTCGCGAGAGAGACACCCGATCCCGGCACCTTGCGCAAGGGTGGCCTGTCGCTCATCAAGGCGGCGTTCCAGTCGGGCCGCGCCACCGTGCAGCAAGCGGTGGAGCAACAGGGCCTGCCGGGACTGGAAGCGGCGCGCGCGTTGGCGAGGTTGCAGGACGCCCTGATCCAAGTGATCTACGATTTCGCGGTCAAGCATGTCTATTACGCGCAGAACCCCTCGGCCGCCGAGCGCCTCGCTATCGTCGCCACGGGCGGTTATGGCCGCGGCGAGTTGGCGCCCGGATCGGATATCGATCTTCTCTTCGTGCGGCCCTTCAAGCAGACCGCCTGGGGCGAAAGCGTCATCGAATTCATTCTCTATATGTTGTGGGATTTGGGCCTGAAAGTCGGCCATGCCACCCGTAGCATCACCGAGTGTGTGCGGCTGGCGAAACAGGATATCACCATCCGCACCGCACTCCTGGAAGCGCGTTATCTTTGGGGCGACCACGCGCTTTACGACCAGCTGCGCGTCGCATTCTGGAAAGACGTGGCGACCGGCAATGGTCAGGATTTCGTGGAAGCCAAGCTGGCCGAACGCGACGCCCGTCATGCCCGCCAGGGCGAAAGCCGTTATCTGGTCGAGCCCAATCTGAAGGAAAGCAAAGGCGGGCTGCGCGACCTGCAGACGCTGTTCTGGATCGGCAAATATCTCTACCGCGTGGAAAGCGCCTCCGACCTCATCCAGCACAATGTCTTCACCGCCGATGAGTATCGCATCTTCCAGAAGGCGGAGGCCTTTCTGTGGAATGTGCGGGTGCGTCTGCATTATCTGCTGGGGCGCGCGGAAGAGCGGCTGTCTTTCGATGTGCAGACGGGCCTGGCCGCGGCGTTGGGTTATCGCGACACGGAGAAGCCGCGCCGCGCCGTGGAAGCCTTCATGCGCGCCTACTTCCTGGTGGCCAAGGATGTGGGCGATCTCACCCGCATCTTCATTGCCGCGCTGGAGGAACAGCACAAGAAGCCCAAGACCGCACTCACCCGCATGCTGCCGGGTTTCTTGAAGCCCCGGGAATCGAGCGACGATTTCTATGTCGAGAATGGACGGCTGACGGTGGGCCCGGACGCCTTCACCCGCGATCCGGTCAACATCCTGCGCATCTTCCATCTGGCCGACGACAAGAATGTGGACATCCATCCCCACGCGCTGCGCACCTTGACCCGCTCGCTGGATCTCATCACCGAGGAGTTGCGCGCCGATCCGCAAGCCAATCGCATCTTCCTGGAGATTTTGACCTCGCGCCACAATCCGGAATGGGCGCTGCGCATGATGAACGAGGCGGGCGTGCTGGGCCGCTTCGTGCCGGAATTCGGCCATGCCGTGGGCTTGATGCAATTCAATATGTATCACCATTATACGGTGGACGAGCATCTGATCCGGGCGGTCGGCAATGTCGCCTCGATCGAGCGCGGCGAGCATCGCGAAGACAATCCGCTCTCGACCGATGTGATCAAGCGCATCCAGTCGCGCGCGGTGCTTTATTGCGCCATCCTGCTGCATGACATCGCCAAGGGGCTGCCCGGCGATCACAGCGAGGTCGGCGCGGAAATCGCGCACCGCTTCTGTCCCCGCCTGGGACTGTCGCAGCAAGACACGGAAGCGGTGGCCTGGCTGGTGAAGAACCATCTGGTGATGAGCGACACTGCCCAGCGCCGCGATCTCACCGATCCCCAGACTGTGCGGGACTTCGTGGCTCAGGTGCAGACCCCGGAGATGCTGCGCCTGCTGCTGGTGTTGACCGTGGCGGATATCCGCGCCGTGGGCCCGGGCGTATGGAACGGCTGGAAAGGCCAATTGCTGCGCGAGCTTTATCATGCCGCCGAGCAGGTGATGGCGGGCGGCGACCAGGCGCCCACCCGTAGCGACCGCGTCGATGCCGCCAAGATGGCGCTGGCGGAGCGGTTGACCGACACCTCGGACGCGGAGCGCGCGCAACTCCTCGCGCGCCACTATGACAGCTACTGGCTCGCCTTCGACACCGACGAGCAGGAACGCCATGCCCGCCTGATGCTAAAGGCCGACCGCGCCGGCGACCTTCTCACCTTGGCGGCGGAGCCCAGCAATTTCCGCGATGTGACCGAGGTCATTCTCTACACGCCCGATCATCCCGGCTTGTTCTCGCAATTCGCGGGTGCCATCGCCATGTCTGGCGGCTCCATCGTGGATGCCAAGGTCACCACCACATCCCATGGCTTTGCGCTGGACATTTTCTCGGTGCAGGACATGGAAGGCCTGGCCTTCGACGATCCCGACCGACTGGCGCGCTTGAAGCAGACCATCGAAAAGACCGTGCGCGGCGAGATCTGGCCGAGGCGCGCGCTGACGGGCAGGAAGCCGCTGCGCGCCAGGACATCCGCCTTCACCATCAAGCCCAAGGTGCATTTCGACAATGAAGCGTCGCAGATCGCCAGCGTGATCGAAGTGGAAGGGTTGGACCGGCCCGGTTTCCTCTACGACGTCACCCAGGCGCTGTTCGAATCCGGCCTCTCCATCTCCACCTCCATCATCGCCACCTATGGCGAGCGGGCGGTGGACGTTTTTTATGTCCGTGACGGTTTCGGCCACAAGATCCGCCATCCCGACCGCATCAAGGCGATCGAGCTGAGGCTGAAACAGGCGCTGACCGACAGCCCTTGAAGGGCCTTGCCGCGCACGGCATAACCCCGGTCAAAAGGACCATCCATGCCTCATACCCCGCGCGTTCTCTCGGGCATGCAGCCCACAAACACCCTGCATCTGGGCAATTACCTGGGCGCGCTGAAGAACTGGGTGCGAATGCAGGACCAGATGCAATGCTTCTATTGCGTGGTGGACATGCATGCCATCACCACCGATGCCGCTTATGGCAAGCCGCAGGAATTGACCCACGCCACGCGTGAGGTCGCCGCCGCCTATATCGCCGCGGGCGTGGACCCCGCACGCTCGCCGGTCTTCAACCAGGGCCAGGTGCCCGAGCATGCGGAGCTTTCCTGGATCTTCAATTGCGTGGCGCGGTTGGGCTGGCTGGACCGCATGACCCAATTCAAGGAAAAGTCCGGCAAGCACAAGGAACGCTCCTCGGTCGGGCTCTACACCTACCCGGTGCTGATGGCGGCGGACATTTTGATCTACAAAGCGACCCATGTGCCGGTGGGCGAGGACCAGAAGCAGCATCTGGAGCTGTCGCGCGACATCGCCCAGAAATTCAACAATGATTTCGGCGCCCCGGATTTCTTCCCGCTGCCAGAGCCGGTGATCACAGGCGCGGCGACGCGAGTGATGTCGTTACGCGACGGCACCAAGAAGATGTCCAAGTCGGAGGAAAGCGACCTGTCGCGCATCAACCTCACCGACGATGCGGAAGCTATCGCCAACAAGATCCGCCGCGCCAAGACCGATCCCCAACCCTTGCCCGACAGCAAAGAAGGGCTGGCAGGACGGCCGGAAGCGGAAAATCTGCTCAACATCTACGCCGCGTTGGCCGACAAGAGCCAGGAAGCGGCGATTGCCGAGTTCGCGGGCCAGCAATTCTCTCATTTCAAGCAAGTGCTTGCCGACCTGACGGTGGCCAAGATCGGCCCGGTGACGGGGGAAATGCGCCGGCTTTTGGCCGATCCGGCCGAGATCGACCGGATCCTGAAATCGGGGGCGGAGCGGGCCCGCGCCGTGGCCGTGCCGGTGATGGCGGAAGTGAAGCGTCAGGTGGGTTTTATACAGTAGCAGAATAGTCGGGCGGGTTTGTCGCAAGCCTTGACGGCGCGATCTACGCTAGGCTTGCCCCATGACGCTGGATCCAATTCTCCTGTCGCGTCTGCAATTCGGCTGGGTGATCGCCTGGCACATTCTGCTGCCTGCCTTCACCGTCGGCCTCGGCTCCTTCATCGCTCTGCTGGAAGGTTTTTATTTCGTTACCAGCAAAGAGATCTATTTCCGCATCTCCAGCTTCTGGACCCGCATCTTCGCCATCGCGTTCGGCATGGGCGTGGTTTCCGGCGTGGTGATGCCCTTCCAGTTCGGCACCAATTGGAGCCGCTTTTCCGACACCACCGCCAATATCGTATCGCCGCTTCTGGCCTATGAAAGCCTGACCGCTTTTTCGCTGGAGGCGGGCTTTCTGGGCGTGCTCCTGTTCGGGCGCAGCCTGGTGCCGCGCTGGGCCCATTTCGGCGCCGCTACGCTGGTGGCGGTGGGCACGCTGTTCTCTTCCTTCTGGATTCTGGCCACCAACAGCTGGATGCAGACGCCCGCCGGCTATCGCATCGCCGATGGCCGCTTCTTCCCGGTGGATTGGATGGCGATCATCTTCAATCAGTCTTTCCCCTATCGCCTCGCTCATACGGTCTGCGGCTTCTATGTCACCACCGGCTTTGTCGTGCTGGCGGTGGCAGCGTGGCTGCTGCGCAAGGGCCGCCACACCGAGGAGGCCCGCGTGATGCTGAGCATGACGCTGACCTTGCTGGCGATCCTGGTGCCGCTGCAGATTCTGCTGGGCGATATGCACGGCCTCAACACGCTCAAATACCAGCCCGCCAAGCTGGCGGCGATCGAAGCGCATTGGACACCGCATGAGAGGCGCGCGCCGCTCACCCTGTTCGCGATTCCCGACCAGAAGGCCGAAACCAATCGCAATGTCGTCGAGGTGCCGCTGCTGGGAAGCTTGATCCTGACCCATGACGTGAACGGGGTGGTGCCGGGACTGAAGGACTTTCCCGCAAAGGATCGCGCGCCCACGATCATTCCCTTTTTCGCCTTCCGCATCATGGTGGGGCTGGGGCTGATAATGCTGGCGCTGGTGGCGCTGGGCTGGGCACTGCGTTTCACCAGGCGCCTCTACAACAATGGACTGTACCTCAAACTATTGGTGTGGAGCGGTCCCATCGGATTCCTGGCCGTGCTGGCGGGCTGGACCACCACCGAAGTCGGCCGCCAGCCTTGGACCGTCTATGGCCTGTTGCGCACAGCGGATTCCGTGACGCCGTCCCTGACCGGCGGTGACGTGCTTTTGTCGCTGCTGGGCTATGCAGTGGTCTATCTAATCGTCTATCCGGTCGGCGTCTGGTTCATGGCGCGCGCGGTGCAGCGCGGCCCCGGCGCCATGACCGCGCCCATCGGTGGCGGCCGCCCCGCCGGGCCGGTGAAGGCGCCGCCCGATACGGTGGCGCCATGATGAGCATCGTTCCTGTCTGGACCCTGATCCTGGGCGCGGGCGTGTTTTTCTATGTCGTGCTGGACGGCTTCGACCTTGGCATAGGCATTCTCTACGGCTTCGCCAAGACCCGTGCTGACCGCCAGACCATGAAGAACGCCATCGCGCCCATCTGGGACGGTAATGAGACCTGGCTGGTGTTGGGCGGTACTGGCTTGCTGGCGGCCTTTCCGCTGGCCTTCGCCATCATCCTGCCCGCCGTCTATTTCCCGATCCTGGTGATGCTCTTGGCGCTGGTGTTCCGCGGTGTCGCCTTTGAATTCCAGTTCCGCGATGCGGAGCATCGCCATGCCTGGGACTATGCCTTTTCCATCGGCTCGGGCCTGGCCACCTTCGCCCAAGGCATTGTGCTGGGCGCTTTCATTCAAGGCTTTCAAGTCGAAGGCCGCGCTTTCAGCGGCGGCGCTTTCGATTGCTTCACGCCTTTCTCTCTGTTCACCGGTTTGGCTTTGATGTGCGGCTATGCGCTGCTGGGCGCCTGCTGGCTGATCTTGAAGACCGAAGGCGCGTTGCTGGAGAAGTCACGGCGTTGGGCCAGGCAAGCTTTTCTCGCCACCTTCGCCGCCGTCTTCATTGTCAGCATCTGGACGCCATTCATCGATGCCGACATCGCGCGCCGCTGGTTTTCCATGCCCAACATTTTGTTCCTGTCGCCGGTGCCCTTGGCCACCGCGCTGGTGGGCTTTTTGTGGTGGCGAGCGGTGGCGAAGAAGCAGGAAGTGGCGCCGTTCCTTTACGCCATCCTGCTCTTCTCCCTCTCCTATCTCGGCATCGCCATCAGCCTGTTCCCCATGATCGTGCCGCACCATTTCTCGCTGGAGCAGGCGGCGTCCGATCCCAGCACCCAGATTTTCTTGGGCTTGGGCACGCTTTTCCTGCTGCCCATCATCATCGTCTATACAGGGTGGTCTTATTGGGTGTTCCGGGGCAAGGTGCGGGCTGACATCGGCTATCATTAACCCATGCCCGCAATAAAAACCGTGCTTGTCACCGGCGCCGCCAAAAGACTTGGCCGCGCCATCGCGCTGCATCTGGCGGGCCAGGGCTGGAATGTGGCGATCCATTATCACGGTTCGGCCGATGAGGCCGAAAGCGCCGCCAAGGAGGCGCGCGCCAAGGGCGTGAAAGCGGCCACCTTCAAAGCCGATCTGTCGCGCGAGGGCGAGAGCGCGGCCCTGATCGGACGCGCCGCCGCCGAATTGGGGCCGTTAACGGCGTTGATAAATTCCGCCTCCCTGTTCGAGAATGACGATTGGCAATCGGCCAGCCGCGCCTCCTGGGACGCGCATATGGAAACCAATCTGCGCGCGCCCTTTGTGCTGTCGCAAGCCTTTGCGCGCCAAGTGCCCGCCTCCAATATTCGTGGAGGCGCGATCGTGAACATCATCGACCAGCGGGTGCTGAAGCCGACGCCGCAATTCATCTCTTACAGCTTGTCCAAAGCCGGGCTTCATTGGCTGACCACCACGCTCGCCCAAGCCCTGGGTCCGAACATCCGGGTCAACGCCGTGGGGCCGGGCCCCACCATGCGCAATGCCCGCCAGTCGGAAGCCGATTTCGCCCGCCAGCGCGACGCCACGGTTTTGAAGAAAGGCGCAGAGCCGGAAGATGTGGCCCGCGCTGTCGCTTATCTGTTGGAAGCTCAATCCGTGACCGGCCAGATGCTGGCGGTGGATGGCGGTCAGCATCTGATCTGGCAGACGCCGGACGTGCGGGTAAGCGAATGAGCTTTATTCCATGACCAAGCCGCAACCCCATATCATCGCCGATGCCACGCGCGGCATCCGCCATGTCTTCATCCGCAATCTGGAATTGCCAGCCCAGATCGGGGTGTGGCGGCATGAGCATGGCAAGGAACAGCCGGTGCGCATCAATGTCGATCTGGCGGTGGAAGATCTGATCGATCTGGGCGATGACCTTACCAAAGTGGTGGATTATGGCGTGATCGAAGACAAGATCCGCGGCATCATCGGCGAGGGTCACATCCGGCTGATCGAAACCCTGGCCGAACGGATTGCGGCCGCCTGTTTCGACGATGCGCGGGTCCGAACGGCGCGGGTGCGGGTGGAAAAGCTGCATGCTCTCTCAAATGCCGAAAGCGCCGGCGTTGAGATCGAGCGCACCCGTTAATATATTCGGGGCATGACTTCCGACACGCCCGCGCTCAAGGGCGCCGAGCGCATCGCCGCCTATCTCAAGACCCTGCCCGACCAGCCCGGCGTCTATCGCATGCTGAATGCGGCAGGCGATGTGCTGTATGTCGGCAAAGCCAAGAGCCTCAAAAAGCGGGTCAGTTCTTATGCCAGGGGCGGGGTTCACACCGACCGGCTCACCCGCATGGTGGCCGAGACGGCGGAGATGCTGTTCGTCACCACCGCGTCCGAGATCGAGGCGCTCTTGCTTGAGTCCAACCTCATCAAGCAGCTCAAGCCCCGCTATAATGTCTCTTATCGCGACGACAAGAGCTTTCCCAACATCCTGCTGCGCGAGGATCATCCTTTCCCGCAGCTGCTGAAGCATCGCGGCGCCAAATCGGCCAAGGGAATTTATTTCGGGCCTTTCGCCAGCGCCGGCGCGGTGACCCGCACCCTCAACACTTTGCAGCGCGCCTTTCTGCTGCGCTCCTGCTCGGATTCCGTGTTCGCTTCGCGTACCCGGCCATGCCTCTTGTTCCAGATCAAGCGTTGCAGCGCCCCATGCGTGGGCCGCGTCGATGAGGCGGGCTATCGCGAATTGGTCGAAGAGGCCGAGACTTTTCTCACCGGCAAGAGCCATGCGGTGCAGGATGCGCTGATTGTGGAGATGACGGCAGCGTCGGACGCACTGGACTTTGAACGCGCGGCACGGCTACGCGACCGGCTAAAAGCGATGAGCCACATCCAGTCCAGCCAGGGCGTCAATCCGTCCACCTTCGACGAAGCCGATCTGTTCGCAGCTTATTCCGAAGGCGGCCATACCTGTATTCAGGTCTTCTTCTTCCGCGCCGGACAGAATTGGGGCAATCGACCCTATTTTCCCAAGCACACGCCGGACATGGCGTTGGCGGAAGTTCTGGAATCCTTCATCGCTCAATTCTACGACGAGCGCACCGCGCCCAAATTGGTCCTGGCATCGGAGGAGGTTCCGGAAAAGGCCCTGCTGGCGGAAGCGTTGTCACAGCGTGCCGAGACCAAGGTGGAAATCTCCACCCCACAACGGGGCGAAAAGCGCGAGATCATGGAACGAGCGCTCGCCAACGCCCGTGAGCAGCTGGGCCGCCGCCTGGCCGAGAACAGCGCCCAGACCCAATTGCTGGAAGGCGTGGCCGAAGTGCTGGGCCTGGACAATCCGCCCCGCCGGATCGAAGTCTATGACAATTCCCACATCCAGGGCGCACACGCCATCGGCGCCTTCATCGTGGCGGGGCCGGACGGCTTCGAGAAGAACCAGTATCGCAAATTCAACATCAAGACCGCGGAGCTCACGCCCGGCGACGATTACGCCATGATGCGGGAAGTGCTCAGCCGCCGCTTCGCCCGGCTTATCAAGGATGAATCGGAAGAAGTGGCGGAGTCCAAATGGCGCCGTCCCGATCTGGTACTGATCGATGGCGGGCCGGGGCAATTGTCGGTCGCCTGTCAAGTCTTCGAGGATCTTGGCGTGGAAGATGTCGCGCTGGTGGGCATTTCCAAAGGGCCCGACCGCGACGCGGGCCGTGAACATTTCTACATTCCAGGCCGGGAAGCTTTCCGCCTCGATCCCAAGAGCCCAGTTCTGTACTATCTGCAGCGGTTACGCGACGAAGCCCATCGTTTCGCCATCGGCAGCCACCGCAAGAAGCGCAGCGCTGCCATTGGCGCCAATCCCCTAGACGAAATCGCGGGCGTGGGCGCGGGACGTAAGCGGGCGCTGCTGCAACATTTCGGTTCGGCCCGCGCCGTGGCGGCGGCCAGCCTGGCCGATCTGGAGAAAGTGGGCGGGGTAAGCGGCACTTTGGCCCGGAAAATCTACGACTTTTTTCACCCGAGCCCGTGATTTCAAGGCATTGCCCCCCTAAACTCGGCTTATGTTCGCCCTGCCCAACGCCCTCACCATCATGCGGATCGTGCTGGTGCCCGTGTTCGCGGTCGCCTTCGTGATGCCGGGCGACATCTCCCGCATCGTGGCGTTTCTGATCTTCGTGATTGCCGGCGTCAGCGACTGGCTGGACGGTTTTGCCGCCCGCAAGCTCAATGCCGGCTCGGAGTTTGGCCGGATGCTGGACCCTATCGCCGACAAGGTGCTGGTGGCGGTGGCCCTGATGATGCTGGTGGCCGAAGGCGATATCCGCCAATTCAACCTCACCACCGGCCTGCATTCGCTTCTTCGGCTGGTGCCCGCCCTGATCATCCTGTCGCGCGAGATTCTGGTCTCGGGTTTGCGCGAATTCCTGGCCGGCACCCGGGTCAGCGTGCCGGTCACCGCCATCGCCAAGCTCAAGACCGCAGTGCAGATGATCGCCATCGGCGCCATGATCCTGACGCCGCTGGCCGACACCTATTTTTCGGCCATCCCGGCCTTGACCTATGCCGCCATCGCTTATGGCCTGCTTTGGATCGCCGCGGCCCTCACCGTCTATACCGGCGTGATCTATTTCAAAAACGGCCTCACCCATATCCGCCCCGGTCATGCGCCGGTCAAGGATCAAGCGTGACCCTGCTCTATTTCGCCTGGGTGCGGCAGAAGATCGGCAAGGGCGAAGAAAAACTCGCCGCGCCGGCAGGGGATGTCGCCGCCCTGATCGCTCATCTGAAAAGTTTGGGTCCCAATTACATGGACGCCTTCGCCGACCTGTCGCGCATCCGCGTCGCGGTCAACCAGCGCCATGCCGGCCTGGACGCCAGGCTCGGGCCCGATGACGAAGTGGCGTTCTTTCCTCCGGTGACGGGAGGCTGAGATGAAAACCACTATCCGCATCCAGCGCGAGGATTTCGACCTCAATGCCGAAGTCGCGGCGCTGACCAAGGACGGCGAATCTGGCGCGGTGGCCAGCTTCACCGGCCATGTTCGCAAGGAAGGCGATCTTTCCACGCTCACGCTGGAACATTATCCGCACATGACGGAAGCGGAGATCGCGCGGCTGGCGGAAGAAACCGGGCGGCGCTGGCCACTGACCGGCGTGACGGTGGTGCATCGCGTGGGCAGCCTCAAGCCCGGCGACCGCATCGTGCTGGTGGCGGTGGCATCACAGCATCGCCATGCCGCCTTTCAGGCGTGCGAATTCCTGATGGATTTCCTCAAGACCCATGCGCCCTTCTGGAAGGAAGAGGCGCGTGGGCGTGAGCATCACTGGGTCGAGCATCGCGAGAGCGATGACGATGCGGCACAGCGCTGGGAAAAATAGGAGCGCACATGCGTCGCGAGATCCCCTTCCCTCGCACAGCCTGATGGCCGTGCTCGCCGGAGATGTCCGCTACGCGGGCACCTTAATCCCTCGCACTTCATCGGCATACGCGTTCATCAGCATCTCGGTCAGCTTGCCGGGCTTGAAGCGATACGTGCCGATCTCGGACACAGGCGTGACTTCGGCCGCCGAGCCGGTGAGGAAACATTCCGAGAATTCGCTCATCTCTTCCGGCTTGATGTGCCGCTCGATCACCGGCACCTGGCGTTCCTTGGCGATGGCGATCACCGACTGGCGGGTGAGGCCGTTCAAGAAACAGTCGGGCGTGGGCGTGTGCAGACTGCCATCCTTGACGAAGAAAATATTAGCGCCGGTCGCCTCCGCGACATAGCCGCGATAATCCAGCATCAGCGCGTCGGCATAGCCTTTGGACTCCGCCTCATGCTTGGACAGGGTGCAGATCATATAGAGGCCCGCCGCCTTGGCATGCACCGGCTCGGTTTCCGGCGAAGGCCGCCGCCACTTGGAAATATCGAGACGGATGCCTTTGAGCTTTTCTTCCGGGCTGAAATAGGACGGCCAGGGCCAGCAGGCGATGGCGACATGGATCTTGGTGTTCTGCGCCGACACCGCCATCATCTCGCTGCCCCGGAAGGCGACGGGACGGATATAGCCATCCTTGATGTCTTGCGCTTCGGCGGCGGCGATACAAGCGGCGTTGATCTCGTCCTGGGTGAAGGGAATCTTCATGCCCAACGTCTCGGCGGAGAAGAACAGCCGCGCCGTGTGCTCCTTCAGCTTGTAGATCTTGCCGTTATAGATGCGCTCGCCTTCGAACACGCTGGAGCCGTAATGCAGACCATGGGTGAGGACATGGGTCTTGGCGTCCTTCCAGGGGATCAATTCGCCGTCATACCAGAGACTGCCGTCGCGCTGGTCGAAAGGGATCACGTCTGCCATTGTCGCTGTCCTTGACTCACGGCCTATCAGGCCGGTTTTCCTGCATTCGCGGGGGCATATCGGGCTTGCCCCGTTCCTGTCCAGGTCTTAGTTATGTCAGCATGGCAGGCGCGAAAACCGCAAGGGCCCACCCCATGGCCAACCCGGAATAGCAGCCATGACCCCAGCCAAACCCTCGCTTTCCGATCCCCATCTTCTGGTGGTGGATGACGACGAACGTCTGCGTGGTTTGCTGACCCGCTATCTCTCCACCAACGGGTTCCGCGTCAGTGCCGCTGCCCAGGCTGCCGATGCTCGCGCCTTGATGAAGAGCATCGCCTTCGACTGTCTGATCTTGGACGTGATGATGCCGGGCGAATCCGGTCTCGATCTCGCCAAAAGCGTGCGCGGGCAATCGCGCATTCCCATCCTGATGCTGACGGCGCGGGGTGACGCCGCCGACCGCATCGCGGGCCTGGAACTGGGCGTGGATGATTATCTGCCCAAGCCGTTTGAGCCGCGCGAACTGTTGCTGCGCATCAATGCGCTCTTGCGCCGCGCCACGCCGATTCAGGACAGTGCCAACCATCCGGTGCGGATGGGCGCGGCCGTCTATGACCCGGCTGCATCGCGGCTGACGCGGGCTGGTCGCCCGGTGAAACTCACCAGTTCGGAAGCGGCGCTGTTGCAGCTGTTCGCCGCCAATGCCGGCCAACCCTTTTCCCGCAGCGATCTTTGCGCCCGGCTGGGCGTGGCGCTTGAACGGTCGATCGACGTGCAGGTGACGCGCCTGCGCCGCAAGATCGAGGAAGATCCCAAGCTGCCACTGTATCTGCAGACGGTTCGAGGTATTGGATATGTGCTGGTACCTGATCGCAACTGAAGGCGATTGCCATCATTTTTCAAAGCCCCAATGCGGACGCATTGGGGCGTGTAGTGTGGGTTCCGTGCTGGTGCTGGACCGCAATGGATAAAAGGATCGAACCGCGCTTCGCGCCCGGCCGCTTCATCAAGCGCTTTCTGCCGCGCGGGCTGTTCGGGCGCTCGCTGATCATCATCGTAGCCCCGATGGTGCTGCTGCAAGGCGTCATCACCTATGTCTTCTTTGAGCGCGATCTGGATACCACCACGCGCAGGCTGGCGCGCGATGTCGCCGCCGATGTGGCGCTGCTAGCGACGCTGGAAGACTCCACGCCCACCCTGGAACGCGACGGCTTGCGCGTGCTCACGGCGCGGGAGCTACGCTACCGCCTCACCTTCCATGACGGCGACCAATTGGCCGCGCCGACCGCCCCGCCCGCCAGCACCATCGACAAGGCGCTGGACGATATTCTGGTCAGCAGCATGGGGCCCAGGCGGCATTTCCAGACCAGCCGCATCGGCAGCGATTTCGACATCAAGGTCAATGTGAAGGATGGCGTGCTGGAGATCCTTGTGCCCCGCGACCGGGTCACGGTCTCGCAACCCGACATTTTCATTCTCTGGATGGTGGGATCGGCCTTGATCCTGCTGGCCGTGGCGATTCTCTTTCTGCGCAACCAGGTGCGGCCCATCGAACGCCTGGCACGGGCCTCGGAGATGTTCGGCAAGGGCCGTCCGGTGCCGGACTTCAAGCCTTATGGCGCCACCGAAGTGCGGCGCGCCGCCCAAGCCTTCCTCACCATGCGCGAGCGCATCGAGCGCCATGTCACCCAGCGGACCGAAATGCTGGCCGGCGTCAGCCACGATCTCAAGACGCCGCTGACCCGCATGAAACTGGCGCTGGCGATGATGCAGGACGATGCCGACATCAAGGCCCTCAAATCCGACATCGCCGAGATGGAGCATATGTTGGACGATTATCTCGCTTTCGCCCGCGGCGAAGGCGGCGAGGAATCGGAGGAGACGGATCTGGGCGAGCTGGTGCGCGACACGGCGGTGGCGGCCGCGCGCGCTCGAGCCGCCAACGGCGACCGCCTGACCGTGAAGGGGCCGGACCATATGCCGCTGAGCGTAAAGCGGGCGGCGCTGCGCCGCTGCCTCACCAATCTGGTGGACAATGCCTTAAAGGCCAGCCGCCATGTCCTGGTCACGCTGCACAAAGGCGAACGCCATGCCGAGATCGCCGTGGAAGATGACGGACCCGGCATTCCCGAACATCGGCGAGAGGAAGCGTTCCGACCATTCCATCGCCTGGATCAGGGCCGCAATCTGCAAAGCGGTGGCTCGGGCCTGGGTCTGGCCATCGCCCGCGATATCGCCCGCGCCCATGGCGGTGACATTACTTTGGACAAAAGCGCGATGGGTGGATTGAAAGCAGTTATCCGCCTGCCCCTGTAACTCAATTCTCCATGGGTGGACTTGATCCGCCCATCCAGTTTTTTTGCCCCCATCTGTCTCTTTCGCGCAAGCGCTCAGAGCCGTTCGGTACGCTGACGCTACCGAACTCCCCCGCCAGCGGCTTCGCCGCGCGGGGAAAGAAAGCCGGCGTTTGGGTCGAAGGTCCTATCGAAGTTCTTCCGCCCGCTTACGTGCAGCGTGAATCGCGCGAGCCATCAGGTCTGTGAGCCCGTCCTTGGCCATCAGCACCGACAGTGCGGCCGCGGTGGTGCCGCCGGGGCTGGTGACGGCTTCCCGGAGCGCACTGGCGGGGGATTTATCCGCTTTGAGGAGCGCGCCCGCGCCGGCAACGGTGGCCCGCGCCAGTTTCTCGGCTTGCTCGCGCGGCAGACCTTCGGCAACGCCGGCCTCGGTCATGGCTTCTGCCATCAGGAAGAGATAAGCGGGTCCGGAACCGGAGAGTGCGGTGACGCTGTCGATCAGATCTTCCTTGTCCACCCAGACGGTTTCCCCCAGGGCGGATAGAAGCTGAACCGCTTTGCGCTTGTCCGCAGCGGTGGCGCCCGACGCGGCATAAAGGCCGGTGATGCCCTGGCCGATTGCGCCCGGCGTGTTGGGCATGGCGCGGATGATGCGCGAATTTTTGCCCCAAGCTGGAAACAGAAGATCGGTATGGGTGCCCGCCGCCACCGAGATCATCAGGGCGCCGCCTTGCGCCACATGCGCCAGCAGCGGCGCCTCGGTCTTCAGGATTTGCGGTTTCAGCGCGACCAGACAGGCGGAAAATTTCTTCGCGGTCACTTTCGACAAAGCGGGCGCAAGCGTGATCGCTTTTTTTCGAGCCAGCGTCTTGAGAGCCGGTGAAGGCTTGGGCTCGACCACGACGATCGGACCCGCTTTGCCCGCGATCCAGCCTTTGAGAAGGGCGCCGCCCATTCTGCCCGCGCCGATCAGCAGCAATGGCGAACCGCTCATGCGCGGCCGGCGCACTCCAGCACCGCCGCCGCCACCGCGTCTTCGGCGCTCTTGCCGCCCCACAGCACGAACTGGAAGGCCGGGTAATAATGTTCGCAGGCTTCCAACGCCAGATTGAGCAAGGCTTCGCATTGCGAGGCGCTGGCTTCGGCGCCAGGGAAAATCATGGCGTGGCGGAAGACCACAGAGCCGTCCTCATGCCAGAGGTCGAAATGACCGATCCACAGCCGCGCATTCACATACATCAGGAGGTCGGCGATGTTCTGGCGGCGCACATCTTCGGTCACCCGCATGTCGAAGGTCGAGGTGAGGTGCAGGGATTTCAGGTCTTCCCGCCAGGAAAAGCTGAAATGATGGTCGCTCCATTTGCCGGCCACCGACAGGTTGAGTTCGTCCCGCCCGGCGCGCTCGAAAGCCCAGCCATTGTCCTCCACCGTACGCTCCAGCATATCGATGGGGTGCGGCGCCAGGGCGAATTCGTCCTGATGTATCACGGTCATAAAAGGCTCCAGCCACAAAACGAAGCAGTCGCGGTCCAAACTGGCACAAGATTTTGCGGTGGCACAAGAGTCCTCGGGACTCCGTCACCATCATGGTTAAAGATTCCACAGCTTTGGTGTGGGGTGGGCGACCGCCTGCGAGTCTAGCGGCTCGCCCTGGACTCCAGCGCCGCGATGCGGGCTTCCAGCGCTTCATTTTCGGCGCGCGCCTTGGCCGCCATGGCCTTCACCGCTTCGAACTCTTCCCGTGGCACGAAGTCCATCTCGGCCACCAACCGCTCCAGGCGCTGCTTCACGAAGGTGTCGATTTCGGCGCGCACCCCCTGAGCCATGCCCGCCGCATCGGTGAACATCTTGGCCATGCCGTCCAGGAACGGATTGTCGGTCTGCGCCATCGGGGCCTCCTGCGAGGCTTTATATGAACAAGCCAACCGCTTGACACAATGGCCGAAGCAGCGCGAGTTGCGACCATGTTCCTTGCCATTCTTCCTTATCCCCAGATGGATCCCGTGCTGCTGCATCTGGGACCCTTCGCGGTCCGCTGGTATGCGCTGGCCTATATCGGGGCGCTGCTGTTCGCCTGGTGGGCAGTGGCGCGCGCCATGGGCAACAAGGCGCTGTGGCGCGATCCGCCCTTCAATGGCCATCCGCCCGCCACCGGCGAACAGATCGGCGATCTGGTCGTGTGGGGAACTTTCGGCGTCATTCTGGGCGGGCGCCTGGGCTGGGACCTGATCTATGGGGTGGGCCTGTGCAGCGTGTCGCCGGACGCGGATTTCTGCCGCGGCCTGCCTTACGCTTTTGTCACCAATCCGCTGAAGCTGATCGCGGCCTGGGAAGGCGGCATGTCTTTTCACGGCGGCCTTCTGGGCGTGGTGGTCGCGGTGTGGTTGTTCTGCCGCAAGAACAAGCTCGCCTTTCTTCCCGTCGCCGATCTGGTCTGCGCCTTTGCGCCGGTGGGGCTGTTTCTCGGCCGCATCGCCAATTTCGTGAATGGCGAATTGTGGGGCCGCGTCACCGACGTGCCCTGGGCGATGGTGTTTCCTCGCGGCGGTCCCTTGCCCCGCCATCCCAGCCAACTCTACGAAGCGGCACTGGAAGGCATTCTGCTGTTCGTCATTGTGCAGATCGCGTTGCGCGTGTTTCGTGCCCAGAACCGGCCCGGCCTGATCTCGGGCCTTTTCTTTCTGGGCTACGGCACGTTCCGCTTCATCAGCGAATTCTTCCGCGAGCCGGATGCGCCCTTCCTGGGCCCGGTGAGCATGGGCATGGCGCTCTCCATCCCAGTGTGGCTGGGCGCGGGCATGCTCTTGGCCATCGCCTTCAAACCCAAGCATGTCACAGCTCGGTGAGCGCATCGCTGCTCTGATCGCGGCCCAAGGCCCGATCTCGGTGGCGCAATATATGGCGCTGGCGCTGCATGATTCCGAAGGCGGCTATTACGCCACCCGCGATCCGCTCGGACGCGCCGGCGATTTCATCACCGCGCCGGAGATCAGCCAGATGTTCGGCGAGCTGCTGGGGCTTTGGCTGGGCCAAGTCTGGATGGATCAGGGCGCGCCAAAAAATACCCATCTGGTGGAGCTGGGACCGGGGCGCGGCACCTTGATGGCCGATGCCTTGCGCGCGCTGAAGCGCGTACCTGGTTTTTGCGAGCAAGTAGAGATCGTGCTGGTCGAAGCCAGCCCCACGCTGCGGCAAATCCAGAAGGCGCGCCTGAAGGACAGTGGCGCACGCATCCGTTGGACCGATCATTTCGATGTCCACGACGTGCCCTTGCTGTTGATCGCCAATGAATTCTTCGACGCTTTGCCGATCCGGCAATATGTGAAGACGGCGCGCGGCTGGTGCGAGCGCATGGTGGTGCTGAAGGACGGTGCGCTGGATTTCGCGCTGGCGCCGCAGATCACGCCCGCCCCCGCGATTCCAGCCTCGCGCGCGGGCGCACCGGAGGGCGGCGTCTATGAAGTCTCGCCCGCCGCCACAGCCTTGATTGCCGAAGCGGCCCGCATCATCGCCGATCACGGCGGCGCGGCGCTTTTGATCGATTATGGTTATACCGGGATTGGATATGGCGAAACTTTACAGGCGGTGCGCGGCCACCAGCCGCAACCGGTGCTGGCCGACCCGGGCCTCAGCGACCTATCCGCCCATGTGGATTTCGCGGCCTTGGCCGCTGCCGCACAGAGGGAACGCATCGCGGTTTTTGGCCCCAAATCCCAGGGTGCCTTTCTGGAACAGCTGGGCATCGCTGCGCGCGCAAGGCAGCTGGCCGAGGCCAATCCCGCCGATGCCGGCGCAATCCAGCAAGCGGTGCGGCGCTTGACCGCGCCGGAAGAGATGGGGACGCTGTTCCAGGTGATGGCGCTTTCGCCATCGCCGCCGCCACCAGGCTTTTGATGCATCAGACCACGCCGCGCATGGAGATTCACCGCGACAGCGGCCTTGATCGGGGTGGCGTCGCGCATGGCTTTTTCGGCCGCGCGGGCGGCGTCTCGACTGGCGTCTATGCCAGCCTGAATTGCGGGCCCGGCAGCCGCGACGATGCCGCGGCCGTCACGGAGAACCGCGCGCGGGCGATAAACGCGCTGGCGCCTGGCGCTAGACTGGTGTCGCTGGCCCAGATCCACAGTGCCCAAGTCCACGCGATTGACCGAGACTGGGATTTCACAGGTCGACCGGAAGGCGATGGCATGGTCACCGCCGCGCCGGGCGTCATGCTGGGCATTCTCACCGCCGATTGCGCGCCGGTTTTGTTTGCCGACGCCGAAGCCGGGGTGATCGGCGCCGCCCATGCCGGCTGGAAGGGCGCCGTGGCCGGGGTTCTGGAGAACACGCTCGCCGCCATGGAAGGGCTCGGGGCCCGAACGGGACATATCGCCGCCGTTATTGGGCCCACCATCTCTCAGGCCAATTATGAAGTGGGCGAGGATTTGCGCGCCCGGTTCGCAGAAAGTGACAGCGGCTTGTTTGTTCCCTCCGACAGACGGGGACATTTCCGCTTCGATCTGCCGGGCTATGTCACCCAGCGGTTGAAACGGACCGGTATCGGCGCGGTCCGAAACCTGGGGCTTTGCACCTATCCGGCTGAGAACGGCTTTTTCAGTTACCGCCGCACCACCCATCTTTGCGAGCCCGATTATGGCCGGGAAATTTCAGTTATCGTGCTCAAACAGTAACGGGTTGCGAGGCTCTGCTCGGCCCGCTAAAAGCGCGTCACCAAATCTTCATTTCAAGGGCTGTCGGGGGCTTTCGGCGCGATGACGGATCTGAACGGTTCGCGGGGCATGCGCCTGATCGCAGGCAATTCCAACCACGCCCTGGCCGCGGCGATCGGCCAATATCTCAATCTGGAACCGGTCAAGGCCCAAGTCCGCCGCTTCGCCGACATGGAAGTGTTCGTCGAGGTCCAGGAAAATGTCCGCGGCGAGGACATGTTCGTGATCCAGTCCACCAGCTTTCCCGCCAACGACAATCTGATGGAATTGCTGATCATGATCGACGCGCTGCGCCGCGCGTCGGCCCGGCGCATCACCGCGGTGATCCCCTATTTCGGCTATGCTCGCCAGGACCGCAAAGTGGGCCCGCGCACGCCGATCTCCGCCAAGCTGGTGGCCAATCTGATTACCGAGGCGGGCGCCAACCGCGTTTTGACGGTCGATCTGCATGCCGGTCAGATCCAGGGCTTTTTCGACATTCCCACCGACAATCTGTTCGCCATGCCGGTGATGGTGAAGGACATCATGGATCATCTGGGCAAGAATCTGCCCATGGTGGTGTCGCCGGATGTGGGCGGCGTGGTCCGCGCCCGTGCCCTGGCGCGCCGGCTGGGCACCGATCTGGCCATTGTGGACAAGCGCCGCGAGCGGGCGGGCGAATCCGAAGTGATGAACATTATCGGCGATGTCGAGGGCCGGCCTTGCGTCCTGATCGACGATATCGTGGATTCCGGCGGCACCATCTGCAACGCTGCCGACGCATTGCTCAAGAACGGCGCCACCGAAGTCTATGCCTATGCCACCCATGGCGTGCTGTCGGGCGGCGCGGTGCAGCGGATCAAGAATTCCAAGCTGAAATCCATGGTGGTGACCGATTCCATCGAGGCCACCGCCGACATGAAGGCCTGCCCCAATATCAGGAGCATCTCCATCGCGCCCCTGATCGGCGAGGCCATGCGCCGCATCAACAACGAAGCTTCGGTCTCCAGCCTGTTCGACTAAGAGCGCAGGGCTGCCGCGCGACCGACCATCTTTGATCTAAGAGTATATGCTGCTAGCGTTCGCCCGCTTTCCGGGAGACCCGCATGCTGAAGCTGTTCTACGCACCCAACGCCTGTTCCTTGGCGCCGCACATCGCGCTGAACGAAGCCGGCGCGGATTACGAAGCGGTCCTGGTCGATACCAAGAGCGGGGAGCAACGCTCGCCCGCCTATCTGGCTATCAATCCTAAGGCGCGGGTGCCGTCGCTGGCGACCGACCGGGGCATCCTGACCGAAGTGCCGGTCCTTCTGGGCTATATCGCGCGCAATTTTCCGAAAGCCGAGCTGGCGCCAGCCGACCAGTTCGATTTCTTCGAGATGCAATCCTTCAATACCTATTTGGCTTCAACCATCCACATCACCTACGCCCACCTCTTCCGGCCGGAGCGTTACGCCGACACGGACGCGGCCAAAGCCGACATGCGGGCCAAGGTCGCCGGAAGTCTGGCTAGCCAGCTGCAGCTGGTGGAGGATCGTTTCACAGACGGGCGCGAATGGGTGCATGGGGCGCATTACACCGTCTCGGACCCCTATCTTTATGTCTTCACCCGCTGGCTGGATCGGGAAGGGGCGGGCGGCATTGCCCGCTTTCCCAAGCTGGCCGCACACCGTGCCCGGGTGCAGGGGCGCGAAGCGGTCAAAAAGACCCTGGAGCAGGAAGGTTTGGCGCCGGCCTGAAAGAGCGATTTGCCCCGGTTGCGAAGGCCCGCCGCATCCGCTAAAAGCCTCGCCTTTCCGGGGTCCATCGGGACTTTCCGGGCGGCGAAGGATCAGGAAAATGGCGCAAATTCAGGAACTTAAGGCGGAGACGCGCGAAGGCCGCGGCAAAGGCCCCTCTTACCAGGCCCGCCGGAAGGGTTTGATCCCTGCCATTGTCTATGGCGGCAAGGGCGAACCGGTGACCGTCAATATCGATGGCCGCACCTTGGAGCGCCACATCGAAAAGGGTTCTTTCCTCACCACGCTCCTGATGCTGGATGTCGGCGGTAAGAAGACCCGCGTGATTCCCCGCCAGCTGCAACTCGATCCGGTCAGCGATCGCCCCGTGCATGTCGATTTCATGCGCCTGGAAGAAGGTGCCAGGGTGCGTCTGGAAATTCCCGTCCACTTCAAGGGCCAGGGCGAGTCGCCCGGCCTGAAGAAGGGCGGCGTGCTCAATGTGGTGCGCCATGAGATGGAATTGATCTGCCCGGCCGACCGCATCCCCAACGAAGTGCTGGTGGACGTGTCCAAGCTGGACATCAATGAATCCATCCATATTTCCGCGCTCACCTTGCCGGAAGGCGTCAAGTCCACCATCCGTGGCCGCGACTTCACCGTCTGCTCTGTCGTTGCGCCCACCAGCGTGATCGAAGAGCAGCGTGCTGCGGCTGCCGCCGCCGCTGCGCCGGCTGTCGAGGCCGTGCCCGCGGAAGGCGCCGCGCCCGCCGAAGGTGCTGCTGCTCCCGCCGCTGGCGCTGCTGCGCCGGCTGCCGGCGCCAAGGCCGCGCCTGCCGCCGCGCCGGCCAAGAAGTAAGCACGCGCCGGGGGAGGCGTTTCCGTCATGGATACGCCTTTACTCATCGCTGGGCTGGGCAACCCCGGCGCGCAATATGTACGCAACCGCCACAATGCGGGCTTCATCGTCGCTGACGAGATCCACGCCCATTACCGCTTCGGGCCCTGGCGCGCCAAGTTCGAAGCCTTTCTGTCGGAAGGCGAGTTGGCGGGCCGCAAGACCTTTCTGCTGAAGCCTCAGACCTACATGAATCATAGCGGCGTCAGCGTGGGCGCGGCGATGCGCTTCTTCAAACTGCCGCTGACAGCCTTGGTCGTGATCCATGACGAGATCGATCTGGCCGCCGGCAAGATCAAAGTGAAGAGGGGCGGTGGCGACGCAGGACAGAATGGCTTGCGTTCGATCACATCCACGCTGGGACCGGAATATCGCCGGGTACGGGTGGGCGTTGGTCATCCGGGCGAGAAATCCCTGGTCAGCGCCCATGTGCTGCAGAATTTCTCCAAGGAAGACATCGATTGGCTGCGTCCGCTGGTGGGCGCGATGGTGGAGGCAGCGCCGCTGCTGGCGAAAGACGATGATACCGCCTTCATGTCCAAGGTGGCGCTTCTGACCAAGCCAAAGCCGGAAAAGCAAGACAAGAAGAAAGATCAGGATTGA
>DATNGI010000013.1:0-17927 GCA_035605955.1 Rhizomicrobium sp. | reverse complement strand
TGACGTGAAATAAGGCCAACCAGGCTCGCATGGCGCGCTCGCCAAGGCGGCCAAGGCCGGTGAGATCGCCAAAATCCACCACATGGACGCTGCCGTCCGGAGCGAGCGCCGCAGAGCCCGCGGTCAGCGCCCCGCGCCAATCCGGAATCATGGAGAGACTGTAGGAAAACAGCACGCGGTCGAAATGCGCCAGGCCAAAGCGCACCGGCGAAAGCTCTTCCGCCAATCCCTGGGCCAGGGTGATGCGTGCCCCCAACCCCGCCCGGCTGACCGCGGCCTGGGCGGTCTCGAGCATGGCTTGCGACGCGTCC
Source organism: Rhizomicrobium sp. (assembly GCA_035605955.1). GTDB lineage: Bacteria > Pseudomonadota > Alphaproteobacteria > Micropepsales > Micropepsaceae > Rhizomicrobium. Next base: position 17,616 of record DATNGI010000013.1, on the reverse strand, counting down.
AATCCAAAAAGACGCGCGCCAGGATAGCGGCGGGCGATGGCGATGAGATTGCGCGCTGTGCCGCAGCCCACCTCCACCAGGGTCTCGGAAGGTTTGAGCGCAAGTTCGTCGATCAGCCGGTCGCGGCCGAACAGATAATATTTCCGCGTGAAATCGTAGATGTGCCGCTGCCGCCGGTAGACGCGGTCCATCAACCCGGCATGCGCCGCAACCTCAGGAGAGAGGGCGGCGGGCATAGATGTGGAAGCCGCCATAGATCGATGAGCGGTCCTGGGCATGCAGCACGCGGCTTTGCCATTCATGATAGAGCCAGGGCGCCAGAAGCTCGGGCGGCAGCTTCTGGGGCAAAGGGCTCTGTTCACCGGCCGTGCGGAAGATCACGCGCGCATCGCTGGAATGGGCGGTGCGGTCGATCTCGGTCCACAGCGCGGCCAGCTGGGCCGAGCTCATCCAGTCCTGCGCATCCAACAGCACGAAACGATCCAACGACTGGGCCGGCTGGCTTTTCAAGAAATCGAGCAGCGAAGCGTGATGCACCGACACGGAAGAGACACGGGCTTTCAGGGCTGTGTAATTCTCTTCCTTCAAATAATCCGGCACGGCTTCGCGGCCTTCCAGATCGTAACCGCGGCCGAAAGCCTGCCAGGCGAAATAATTATCGCGGATGGGAAAATCGCAGGCCAGCCGCTCCACCCGTTCGCGCAAAACGGAAATCGGGTCGCCATTGCCGGAAGAGACGAGCGCGTCATATTGCGCCGGCGGAATTCCCAGCGCGTAGAGCGAGATCGGCGACTTCGAGATCAGCTTCACCGGCGCGCTTTCGAACAGCGGCGCCACGATGGCGTCGAACAATTCCCGCTGCTCGCGCGGCGTCTTCGCTTCGAGAATGTCCGCCAGCTTCTTGCCATGCAGACGCGCCACGCCATGCAGAAGGCCGATGAAGCGGCCCAAAAGGCCGTGGCGATAGAGGTTGCGCGCGAACATCTCGATGCGGCGGCGGGGAAGCGGCGCGCCGTGCGGCGACTGCCAATGGCTGCGCGTGTCCGGGTCGAGCTTGTCGCGAATATAAAGGTCGAAAGCGGCAAGGTTGGCTGGATCGGATGCGCCGCCAAAAAACCGGAAGAAACTCTCATGATCCGGCAGATGTTCCAGCGCCGCCAATTTCAATCGCGTGAGCGCGACATGATGCGGGTTGAGATCGAGCGCGATGATCTTGGCGGGTTGGGCCGTAAGATAATTCAGGACATTGCAGCCGCCCGAGGCGATGGTGACGATCCGGTGATGGGGCTGTAGCTTCAAAGCGTCCAGATCGACGCTGGGGTCCTCCCAGATCTGGTTATATACAAACCCTTGAAACATAAGGGTAAAAAGCCGCTCCAGGACGCCCCTGGGGCTGGCCGGCGGCGCTTGATGCGCGGCCTGTTGCAGAAGCGCGTTGGCCATGTCCTGCCTTTCATGATCGCCGGGCATTTCCCGGACGCATCGATTGCACGGCGTTTCTGTGAATCGGTTCGATAACGGGCATAGGGCATTTGCATGACGGATTGGCGAAGGCGGCGAAGCGTGATTGGTTTGCGCTATGCGTGAAGCAGGCAAGGCGGCACTGGCCGAAGTTTTGAATCTGCTCGAGTTGGAGCCGATCGAGGAGAATATCTTCCGCGGCTTCAGTCCCAAGGCGCGCACCCAGCGCGTCTTCGGCGGCCAGGTACTGGGACAGGCGCTGGCCGCGGCAATCAGAACGGTCGAGCCGTCACGGCTCTGTCATTCCCTGCATGCCTATTTTCTGCGCCCCGGCGATCCGCGCATTCCCATTCTCTATGAAGTGGATCGCGCCCGCGATGGTCGAAGCTTCACCGCCCGGCGCGTGGTGGCGGTCCAGCATGGCGCGCAGATTTTCAATCTGGCGGCCTCTTTCCAGCTGCCCGAAGCCGGTTTCGATCATCAATTCGAGATGCCCAAGGTGCCGCCGCCCGAGCAGTTGGAAGATGCAGGCCAAGTCCTGATGCGCCGGCTGGATCAGTTTCCGGAACGTCTGCGCGACTGGATCACCCGCCCGCGTCCGTTCGAGACCAGGCCCGTCATCCTGGATGGTCCAGGCGACCGGGCGCCGCGCCCGCCTTTCGATCATATCTGGTTTCGAGCCGCGGGTCCGGTGCCAGGCGATGTCCGCCAGCGCCAGATCGTGCTTGCTTATGTCTCCGATATGACTTTACTCGATACCTCGCTCCTGCCGCACGGCAAGAGTTTTTTCTCGGCGGTACAATTGGCCAGCATCGACCACGCCATGTGGTTTCATCGCGATGCGCCGCTCGACGATTGGCTGCTTTATGCCCAGGACAGTCCCTCGGCCAGCGGCGCGCGCGGCTTCAATCGCGGCCTGATCTTCGACCGGAAGGGCGTATTGATTGCTTCGGTGGCGCAGGAAGGACTGATCCGCCCGCGTGCATGACGCGAGGCTCAGGAATTGCACTGGGCGCCGGAAGAGGAAGGTGCCGGCGTCGAATAGGGAATTTGCAGGACGCGACGCGGCTTCAGATAAAAATCATTCGACCAGGATATGGGCGAAGTGATGAAGGCGCTCAAGGGCGACGTATAAATATAAGTCACGCGCGCCCAGATCACGCTGTCGCCCCCGCCCTGCGTGACCATTCCGCTGGGGACCGTCGGCGTCGCGCCTTTCGCCTGAGGGGACGCGCTTGAGCCGCTTGCATTCCAGGCGCAACTCCACGACACGACAGGCGGCTTGCCCGCTCCACCATCGATGACGCTGGTAATAGTAACGGTGGCGCTGCTTGTGGAGTAGCCATACATCATCGCGCTCATGGCGCCGAACACGGTATCCATGTCGCTGCCGCTCGTGGCGCTTTCGCGCGCGATGAGATCGGCCGCCGTCGAAGCCATGTTCGTCAGCGCGGTGCGCGTGCCCAAAGCATTGGAGAGCTCGACCAAGCCCAACAGCATCGTAAGCAGAATGGGAAGCACGAAAGCGAATTCGATAGCGGCCAATCCGCTTTCATTGCTTCGCCAGCGCCGGGCAAGTTTCAGCGCCGTCAGCATCCCGAAACACTGCTGTTATAGGGTTCGTTGCGAAAAGCCGCGGTGCCGGAAAGTGTGTGGATATTCCCGCCTGCCGCGTCGGCGTAAGTCCAACTTTGATTCAACAGCTGCGACAGGCCGGGAAACCAAATGGGAAAGGGATAGGTGGCGCGCACCAGCACGATATCGCAGACCGTTCCCGGACTGTAATTGGCCGTGGCGGGGTCGTTAATCGAGTCGCCGCTGGGGGACGCCGTATAGCTGCCGAAGCCGGCGCCAAAACTACTAGCCTGCTTGACCGTAATTTGAAGCTTGCTGCAATCGAGCAGGGGCGTGACGTTGCAGCAAACTTGGCCGTTGAACCATTTCTGGGAGGTGCCATAGGTGGTCATGGCCGTCGATCCAACGCAGGCCGGATTGGATTGCGTGGGATCGATCGCGGCGGCCTGGCCGGTGCGGATCAGGCGCGCTGCCTGCGTCACCGAATTCTGAAGTGCAACCTGTCCGAATGTCATGACGCCGATCTGCAGGATGCTCAGCATCAGGGCAAAGAAGACAGGCGCAACCAGGGCAAATTCGAGGGCGGCGCTGCCCCGTTCTGCGCGGTTGCACATGCGGCGGCGAAGAGACGAAAGGCGCGAACTCCAGCTCATGATTGCCCTCTGGGCGCGGCTATCGGCGACGCCGCCGCATCGACAGCAGAATGCGCCGCCGCTGTTCAACAAGCCCTTAAAACCGGCCGCATTCCTCAGCAAGTTTCGACGGATTTACCCTTCATTAAGAAAGATTACGGTTTGCCGGGAACCGAACGGCCTCATTCAGAAATGCGAAACCAAGACCGCTGAAAAGCAAGAGCATTTTCACCTCTCTCCACCATCATGGATGCGTATTTCTAGGGCTCGGTCCTATGGGGAAGAGATTCGGATTTCTGACCATGTTGCGCGCTTTTTCGCGCGCCACTGGCGCGAACGTTGCCATGATGTTCGGTCTGGCGATCATTCCGCTGGCGATCGCCGTCGGCGCGGGCCTGGATTTCGCCAACGCCGTGATGGTGCGCAATCAGATTTCCGACGCGCTTGACGCGGCGGCGCTGGCGGTCGGTGCCAACAGGACCAGCTCCAATGTCAATCAGCTCGCCACGGATGCTTTCAACGCTAATTATAAGGGTGCGGCGGCGGCCTCGATAACGCCGAACATCACCAACAAGTCCGCAACGCTCACAGGCTCGGCGAACGTCAACACGTCGCTTCTTTCGCTGTTTGGCCAAACGACGCTGCACGTCCAGGTGACCAATTCGGCCGTTTGGGGCCAGACCAAGCTCTGGGTGGCCCTGGTGTTGGACAATACCGGCTCGATGAGCGAGACCGACTCGACCGGCACCAGCAAAATGACCGCGCTGAAAAGCGCCTCGCACAGTCTCTTGACCACGTTGCAAAGCGTTTCCGCCAATGCGGGCGATGTCGAGGTCGCCATCGTGCCTTTCGCCAAGGACGTTAAGGTCGGCACCACCTACGTGAATTCCAGCTGGATCGACTGGTCGGACTGGAACATTCAATATCCCACCAGTCCCGCAAATACCGATGGCCCGGGCAGCAATTGCCCCTTGAGCGATGGCTGCGTAAAACAGCCTGGCAGCACGACATCAACAAGCACCGTGCCATCAAGCGGGACTTATTCCGGCTATATTTGCCCCGGCTCGGTCAACTCCTCTAGCGCTGGGCAAACTGGGCACTACTATGATGGCTGCTTTACCAGCGTTCAGAACGGAACTACCACCGTCAGCCAAGTGGTCAGCCGCGGAGGAAACGCGAGTTGCACCGGATATAGCAATTGCACCTGCTCCAACAACAAATGCACCGCGCAGGTGGCCGTTCCCGCATACACTCACGCCTGGGTAATCAATGACCATTCCGTGTGGGCGGGGTGCGTCATGGATCGCGGCCCTTCCACGATACCTGCCGGCGACACCCCGGCAAACGACTATGACACCAACTCCACCGCACCGAACACAAGCATCACCACCTCTTTGTTCCCGGCGGAGAACAGTGACAGCTGCCCGGTCGCTTCGGTCACCACCCTGTCATACGACTGGACGGCGCTCAGCAACGCGGTCGATGCCATGACGCCGAACGGCGGCACCAATCAGACTATTGGCCTGGCGCATGGCATGCAGGTCCTGACCCAGGGCAATCCCTATAGCCCGCCGACCTTGCCCAACAACACCATGCGCTACATCATTCTTCTGTCGGACGGTCTCAACACGTTGGACCGCTGGTACGGCAATGGCTCGGCGCAATCCACCTCGGTGGATACACGCATGGCGGCGGCCTGCAGCAACGCCAAGGCGCAGGGCTTTACCATCTATACCGTTTTCGTCGATCTGGGCGGCACGCAAGGCAATTCCACCGTGCTGCAGAACTGCGCTTCGGATTCGAGCAAATATTACGACCTGACCACTTCGGGCGCGATCGTGACCACCTTCAACCAGATCGCGCAACAGATCACCAGCCTGCATCTCGCAAGTTAGGACAAGTATGAGTTGGCATTTCCTGGGCGAGGCGAGCGGGCAATTTCTGTTGTCGCTCTGGCACGTGGTTCCCTGGCTTGCGGGTGCAGGCCTGGTGTTCCCCGTCCTTTCTTGGCTGTCGCCCTGTAACAAGGGCAAGCCCTGGTGGGAAAAGCGCGGATTGGGCACCGATCTCGCTTACTGGATTTTCGTGCCGGTCTTCTCCCGCTATCTGAGGATCTGGGTGACGGTGGTCGCCACGATGCTTCTCTTCGGCATCACCGATGGCGACGCCATCGCGCGCTTCTATGATCATGGCCACGGTGCCCTGGCGCAATTGCCGCTATGGCAGCAGGGCGTCATCTATCTAGTGGCGACGGATTTTCTTCTCTATTGGAGTCATCGCGTTTTTCACGAAGGCTTTCTCTGGAAATATCACGCGGTCCATCACGCATCCAAGGATGTGGAGTGGATCTCCGCCTCGCGCTTCCATCCGGTCAATCTGGCGCTGGGCACATGTGCGGTGGACATCGCGGCCTTGCTTTCGGGAATATCGCCGGAAGTCTTCATCGTGCTGGGGCCCTTTACCACCATCGCGTCCCTCTTCGTGCATGCCAATTTGAATTGGACGCTGGGCCCGCTCAAATATGTGGTGGTGAGCCCCGTGTTCCATCGCTGGCATCATGCCAGTGCCGTGCAGGGCAAGAATTTCGCCTCGACCTTTTCCCTTTGGGATTGGATGTTCGGGACATTCCACATGCCGGAAGGCGCGCTACCCGGCGATTACGGCATCGACGATGAACGGATGCCCGAAGGGCTGATGCCACAGCTCATCTACCCGCTCATCCAGGGTGAGCGGGCCTGATTTTCCAAGCCGAAAATTTAGTTGGCTGAGGCCAAGCCCGCCGCGGTTCTGGCGGTGGCCTGGTGCTGATTGATCTGGGACGAAGCGGCCTCGAACACTTCCTTGCCATCGCCCGGCTGCGGCGTCGCTTCGCATTGATGCGAGGTGCAGCTATAGGTGACGCGGCTGGGGCCTTTCTGAAGCGTGATCGTCGCGTCCTCGCGCGCCATCACCGAGATATGGGTGTTGGAGACCTGCTTGCCATCCTGGTCCAGCGCCACCATGTTGGTGTTGCCATAACCTTTGCCCAAGACAAAAGCGTGGCGGGAATCGATCATGTTGATATCGGCGATCGCCGGATTGCCGACATAGATCGTGGCCACCGACTTGGGAAAGGTGACGGTGCGCACTTCATCCATGGCGATCGAGACACCTGCGGCGTGCGCAGGCGCGGCGGCAAGGACAGCCAGGGCGGCGAAGAGAGTGCGGCGCATGACGGCGCTCCTCGAAAATTCCGCCGATAATCTAGGCCCGGCGCTGTAAAAGAAGTTTTAAGCGAGGAAGTTCCATTACGCTGCGAGGCAGTCAAACGCGCTCCGTTCTCGAAAGTTCGTCCAGAGAATGTTTTTTGGTAAACAGAGTTTGACTTTTAACCATCGCATTCTCTCGGAGAGGGCCGTTTCGTGTCTTCGCGGCACAAAGTGGCGGATTCGCGAGCGCCGCAATTAAGCCCAAATTAAATACCCCTCCGCTAGTGTCGCGACAGTCCTGCTGCGAGCGAAATTTTCGTCGGGGTTGGGATGCTAGGGTGTCACTGATAATTGGAGACTAGAATGACCAAGCTGATTTCGCGTTTTGTGCGCGATGAGTCCGGCGCCACCGCCATCGAATATGGCCTGATCGCCGCCTTGATCGCCGTCGTCATCATCACCGCTTTGACCACGATCGGTTCGAACTTGAATACCAAGTTCGCGAGCATCGCGACTACGCTCCGCTAAAACGCGGCAGCGATGTCGATCATAACAGCGGCCGCCTTCTAGACGGGGCGGCCGTTCGTTTTTCCGGTGAATGCAATGGTCGCGCAATTTCTTCTGATCGCGGTGTTACCGGCTCTGTTGGCGACCGCGGCCGGTTGGGATCTCGCGAGTTTCACAATTCCAAATACTCTGAATGCGGCCGTGGTCCTCGTTTTTGGCGTCTTCGCGCTGACGGTGAGTCTGTCTCCTGCCGCGATCGGTCTGCATTTTGTGGCCGGCTTGATTGGTCTCGCCATCGGCTTTGCCCTGTTCGCGCTGGGCTATATCGGCGGCGGCGACGCCAAGCTTTATGCGGCCGCAGCGCTTTGGCTGGGGCCGCACGATCTTGTGATTTACACTTTAGTAGCCACAATCTTGGGCGGATTTCTTACGCTCGCTCTCTTGGGCCTGCGGCAACTGCCGTTGCCGGCGGGCCTGGCGCGCCAAGACTGGATTTCGAGGCTGCACAGCAGCAGTTCCGGCATTCCTTATGGCGTGGCGCTCGCCGCCGGCGTGCTGGCCATTCTTCCGCAGACGGAAATTCTCCGGCTTGCCGCCGGGAGTTGACGCAAGCTTAAGACGCGCAAAAGCTGCCTTATTCGCGCAAACCGTCAGCGTCCTGTTAAGCAAATTCTAAATGGTTTCGTGATGGATTGGCTCGCCAAAGGGAGCTGGCCTCATGAACACCAAGCGTATCATCGTGCTCTGCGTGGCCGGCGTCATGGCGATCGTCGCCGCGCTTTTGGCGCGCGGCATGATGGGTGGCGGCACGCCAAAAGTCGAAGCCAAGATCGCGCCCCAGATGCCGATGAGCGATGTGCTTGTCGCCAGCGGTAATCTTCAACCCGGCCAGGCGCTCGCAGCCGATCTGGTGCATTGGCAGAAATGGCCTTCCTCTTCCGTGGATGCGTCTTTCATCACACGCGGTTCGGTGGGCAGCGTCGATGATGTCGTGAAGGGCACGGTGGTGCGCAGCCCGCTGACATCCGGTCAACCCGTCACCAACACCGCAATCGTTCACGCCAGTGCCGCAGGCTTCATGGCCGCGATGCTCAATCCGGGGATGCGCGCCATCTCCATCACCATCAGCGCCGATTCCGGCGCCGGCGGCTTCATCCTGCCCAATGACCGCATCGACCTGATCTTGACCCGCAAGGGTGACGCCAATCGTGTCACCGCCAGCATCATCCTCGCCGACCTGCGTGTGCTCGCGGTAGACCAGACCTTCAAGCAAGACAAGGACACCAAGACGGTCGTCGGCAAGACCGCCACGCTGGAAGTGACGCCAGCCGAAGCCGAACTGGTGGCCAAAGCTCAGAGTCAAGGCGTGTTGTCGCTGGCGTTGCGTCCGCTGGACAACAGCGGAACACCGGTTGCGAGCAACGCGTCGAGCGCACCGCGCCAACCTTCTGCTTCGGCGTCTTCAGCCGGCGGCGACCTGGGCGACCAGTTTTCGATCATCCGTTACGGCTTGGCGCGTGCATCGGCCACCGTGACCCAGGGAGGAAAGCCCCAGTGAGTATCTCCATGAAGGCTTCCGCGCTTCCCATCGCGACCCTGCTTCTGTTGGGCGCGATCGCGCCCGTTGGCGCGGTGACGCGTCCGCCCGCCGTCGATTCCCCAGCCTTGCCCAGCGAGAACGACGCGCGCGTCATCAAGATCGTGACCGGCAAGGACCAACCGGTCAATCAGCATCTGACTTTGGGGCTCAACAAGGCCGCTATCATCGAGCTCGACGCCGACGCCAAGGACGTTCTGGTCTCCAGTCCCGAGATTGCCGACGCCGTGGTGAAGACGCCGCGGCGCATTTTCCTGCTTGGCACCAAAACCGGCCAGACAAACGCCTTCGTGTTTGACGACAAAGGCCATCAGGTTCTGTCGCTCGACGTGCGGGTCGAAAAGGACGTCGCCGATCTTGCGGCCATGATGAAGGCCAATCTTCCCAACTCCGCTATCAAGGTCGCGGCCATCAACGACAATGTCGTGTTGACCGGCCGCGTCGTCAGCGCATCGGAAGCCAAGCGCGCGGCCGACCTGGCGGCCGGGTTCGCTGGCGATCCCAAGAAGGTCGTCAACATGCTGTCTGTGAGCGATGGCGAACAGGTGATGCTGCGCGTCCACATCTCCGAAATGCAGCGCCAGATCGCAAAGCAGCTTGGCATCAACATGTCGGGCGTGAAGATGATCAACGGCACGCCGTTCGCCATTTCGACCTCCAACCCTTACGGTCTTCTGGGCAGTGCCATTTCTGATCTTTCCGGCGGGCAGGTGGGTCAAGTCTGCGCTACCGGCTCGAGTGCGATCAATCCCGTCGGCGCGCTTGCGGGCGGCGGCATCTGCAATATTCAGAACAATGTCCAGGGCTCGCTCAACGCACTGGAAACGGTGGGGCTGCTGCATACCCTGGCCGAACCCAATCTCACCGCCGTGTCCGGCGAAACCGCGAAATTCCTGGCGGGCGGCGAATTCCCCGTGCCCGCCGGCCGCGACCAACAGGGCAACGTCTCCATCGACTTCAAGCAGTTCGGCGTGGGCCTGGCCTTCACGCCGGTGGTGCTGTCGGCCGGCCGCATCAGCTTGCAGATCTCCACAGAGGTCAGCGAGCTCACCAATACTGGCGCTTTCACTTTGTCGGGCGCCAATGGCGTTGGCTCCGCGGTGGTGATCCCCGCTTTGAATGTGCGGCGAGCCGAAACCACGGTTGAGCTTCCCTCGGGCGGCAGTTTCGCCATCGCCGGCCTGATGCAGCATACGACCAAGCAACAGATCGACGCTTTCCCCGGCGTGAAGGATTTGCCAGTGCTGGGCGCCTTGTTCCGCAGTCGCGACTTCCAGAACGCCGAGACCGAGTTGGTGGTGATGGTGACGGCCTATCTGGTCAACCCCACTTCGGAAGCGCAGCTCGCCACGCCCAGCGACGGCTATATCACGCCGACCGATCCCGAGACCCTGCTGCTGGGTCACCTGAACACGATCTACAAGAAAGAAGCGAAGCCACTCACGCCGCAGGCGCAAGCCCCGGTCGGCTTCGTCGTGCGCTAGGAGAAACTCATGCGCGAGAAAGTCCCCAATCCCTTCCGTGGTCTCTGCCTTTCCGCCGTGCTTCTGGCGGGAAGCTGCTCCACGCAATTCTCCAAGGACCCCGACAATTTCGACGATCCGATAGTCAACCACCCGATCACGGTGGAACCGTCCTACCAATCGCTGAAGCTGTCTTCTTCGACGGCCGGAATGGACGCCGCCGACAGGGAAAAGCTCGACGCCTTCGTCACCGAGTATCGTATGCATGGCAACGGCAAAATCTCCATCGCCGTTCCGGGCGGGCCCGGCATGCAACAGGCCGTGACCATGCTCGCCGACCGGATCAACGAGCTGGGCATCAGCCGCGATCGCATCTTGGTAGCGTCGACCGCTAGCGCACAGATCGAAGTCAATTACATCAGCTATCAGGCCCGCACCAACGCTTGCGGCGATTGGTCGGAAAACCTCTCCTACACGGCGGATAACACGACGGCAGGCAATCTGGGCTGCGCCAACCAGCACAATCTCGCCGCCATGGTGGCGGATCCGCGCGACCTTCTGGGTCCACGCGCAATGGATGGCGCCGACGCGGTCCGCCGTCAGACCGTCATCGGCAATTATGAGACCGGAAAAGTCACGGGGGCCGACAAGTCGGCCGATCAGAAGGCCACAATCAGCGACGTGGGCCATTGACAGGACCTAAGATGGCAAAAGACGAAATCGCCCAGGAAGAATTCGGTGCTTCGCCGCAAGAGCGGCCGGTTCCGCGCATCTCCATTCACGCTTTTTGTGAATTTCCCGACACCGGCGCTGCTTTACAGCGCGCCGGCGCGGATCGCCGCCTGTCCAAGGCGCATCTGACGGTGCAGCTTGGCGGCATTTCGGCCGCGGTCGAATTCTATCATGGGCAAGTGACGCCCAATCTCCTGATCGTTGAAACCAGGCTTTCGGGCCAGGCGGCGTTGGACGAACTCGATCATCTGGCCGAGGTCTGCGACCCCGCCACCAAAGTGATCGTTATCGGTCGCACCAACGATGTGGAGCTCTATCGCGAGTTGATGCGCCGAGGCGCTTCCGAATATCTGGTGGCGCCGATGTCGCCGCTGCAGTTGATCGAGGTCATTTCCAGCCTTTACCTTGATCCCAACGCCAAGCCTGTGGGCCGCGTCATCGCCTTCATGAGCGCACGCGGCGGCGCCGGCTCCTCCAGCATCGCTCACAATGTCGGCTGGTGCATCGCCGAGGAACTCAACATCAACACCACCATCGTGGATTTCGACTTGGCTTTCGGGACAGCGGGGTTGGACTTCAACGACGAGGGCGGCCAGGGCGTGGCGGATGCGCTTTCCGCGCCCGAGCGACTGGACGATGTGCTTCTGGACCGGCTGCTCATCAAGCGCGGTGATCATCTGTCCCTCTTCACCGCGCCGGCCTCGCTGGAGCGCGAATATGAGACGACGCCGGAATCCTATGAGGCGGTGATCGACGCCGCGCGTTTGTCCACGCCATGCGTAATCGTGGACATGCCGCATATCTGGACGTCCTGGGTCAAGACTTGTCTGATCGCTGCCGACGAGATCGTGGTGGTGGCGACGCCGGATCTGGCCTCTCTGCGCAACGCCAAAAACATGATCGAACTGGTGCGCCATGCCCGGCCCAACGACAAGCCGCCCCGGCTGGTGATCAATCAAGCCGGCACACCCAAGCGGCCGGAAATTCCCGCCAAGGATTTCGCCGAGACGATGGGCGTGGAACCTGCCGCCATTCTGCCTTTTGACGCCGCCCTGTTCGGGCAGGCCGGCAATAATGGCCAGATGCTGCTCGAGGTTCAGCCCAAGGCGCCAATTTCTGACAGCATTCGCCGACTGTCCCGTCTGCTCACGGGCCGCGAAGCCATGCCCGCTACAGAGAAGAACGCGCCCTCCATCCTCAACTTCCTGAAGAGCCGCAAACAGGCATAAATATGTTCGGCAAGCGTACCGGAAGTGAACCCGTGTTCCGCGCGCCCGTCGCGGAAGCGGAACCGCGCGCCTCCCAATCTACTCCGCGCGCGCCCCAGGCGCCGTCGCGCGACAATGCGCCGCCGCCGGCTGTTGCGCCGGCCGCAGCCGCGGTCGCTCCGCCGCGGGTGGAAAAAGTCGCGCCCGCTCAGGTTGCGCCCTCGCCGTCCAAGCCGGTGCAGCGGGCCACCGACAATCGGTCGGACGATTATTACCAGATCAAATCCACCATCTTTAACGCCCTGATCGACACGATCGATCTGGCGCAACTGGCGCAGCTCGATCCGGATTCGGCGCGCGAGGAAATCCGCGACATCGTCAACGAGATTATCTCGATCAAGGCGGTGGTGATGTCGGTGGCCGAGCAGGAACATCTGCTCCAAGACATCTGCAATGACGTGTTGGGCTATGGCCCGCTGGAACCGCTTCTGGCGCGCGACGACATCGCCGATATCATGGTCAATGGCGCCAACCGCGTCTTCATCGAAGTCGGCGGCAAGGTCCAGCTCACCAATATCCGCTTCCGCGACAATGCCCAGCTGATGAATATCTGCCAGCGGATCGTCAGCCAGGTCGGCCGTCGCGTCGACGAAAGCTCGCCGATCTGCGACGCGCGGTTGCTTGACGGTTCGCGCGTCAACGTGATCGCGCCGCCGCTGTCGCTGGACGGCGCCACGCTCACCATTCGTAAGTTCAAGAAAGACAAGCTGACGTTGGAGGACTTGACCAAGTTCCAGTCCATCAGCCTCGACGCGGCCCGCGTGCTGCAGGTGATCGGCCGTTCGCGCTGCAACATCCTGATCTCTGGCGGTACCGGCTCGGGCAAGACCACGCTGTTGAACTGTCTGACGGCCTATATCGACGCCGACGAGCGCATTATCACTTGCGAAGACGCGGCCGAATTGCAGCTGCAGCAGCCGCATGTGGTGCGGTTGGAAACAAGGCCGCCCAATCTGGAAGGCCAAGGCCAGATCACCATGCGCGATCTGGTCAGGAACTGTCTGCGTATGCGTCCCGAACGCATCATCGTGGGCGAGGTGCGCGGACCCGAGGCGTTCGACCTTCTGCAAGCCATGAACACCGGCCATGACGGCTCGATGGGCACGCTCCACGCCAACAGCCCGCGCGAAGCCATGAGCCGCCTGGAATCCATGATCACCATGGGCGGCTTCTCGCTTCCCACCAAGACCATCCGCGAGATGATCGTGGGCTCCATCGACGTGATCGTTCAGGCCGAGCGCCTGCGCGACGGTTCGCGCCGCATCACCAAAATCACCGAAGTGATAGGCACCGAAGGCGACGTCATCATCACCCAGGATCTGGTGTCTTACGAGGTGCAGGGCGAAGACGAAACCGGGCGGTTGCGCGGCAAGCATGTCGGCACCGGTATCGTGCGCCCCGCCTTCTGGGAACGCGCCCGCTACTACAATCTGGAACGTGAATTGGCGGACGCACTCGACAAGGTCAACCAATGATCTTCGTCGTCGCGCTTTTTGCGATGCTGGCTTTGGGCGGCGTCGCCTTCGCCTTCGCCGGCGGGGACGAGCGCACCCAGAAGCGGGTCAGCGCGGTCGCCAAATCCAAGATCGCCGCCCGCGGCAAGAACCAAGTCGATCCCGCACAAAAGCGCCGCAACGTCGCCACGCTGCTCAAGGATGTGGAGAAGAACAAGGCGGCGGCGCTCGAACAGAGCCGGCCCACGCTGCGCCGCCGGCTGGAGCAGGCGGGTTTCGTCAATGCCACGCCCCGGAATTTCTGGATTACTTGCGGTGTGATTGGCGTGGTGACGGCGCTTTTGTGCCTGCTGACGGGCCAGTCCAAATTTGTCCTGTTGCTGGCAGTGTTCGTCACCAGCTTCGGCCTGCCGCGCTGGGTGCTCAATTTCTTGACCAACCGGCGCAAGAAGATGTTCACCAAGGAATTCGCAGGCGCCATCGACGTCATCGTGCGTTCGGTGCGTTCGGGTCTTCCCACCAATGAAGCGCTGCGCATCGTGGCGCGAGAAACGCCGAACCCGGTGGGCATGGAATTCACCCGGCTTGTGGACGGCCTGAAGGTCGGCATCACCCTGGAGCAGGGCCTCAAGAAGATGCACGAAAGCATGCCGACCGCCGAGGTGGGCTTTTTCGGCATCGTGATGACCATTCAGTCCAAGTCGGGCGGCAATCTCTCGGAAGCTTTGTCCAATCTGGCGGCCGTGCTGCGCGACAGAAAGCGGCTCGACGGCAAGATCAAGGCAATGTCGTCGGAAGCGAAGGCGTCGGCGGGCATCATCGGCTCTTTGCCACCGGTGGTGATGACCCTGGTGTGGCTGACCACGCCCGCCTATATCAACCTCTTGTTCACGGAACGGACCGGCAATCTGATGCTGGCGGGCTGCGCTTTCTGGATGGGCATCGGCATCATGGTCATGCGCAACATGATCAATTTCAAACGGTAGATTGCCATGGTCGATGTCGGCATCCTGGATCTCCTGTTCGACAAGACGTTCCTGGCGACGGCGGCCGCCGCCATCCTGGCCTTCGCCACCATCGTGACGCTGGGTCTGCCCTATGTCGAACGCGACGGTCTGGGCCAGCGGCTGAAAGCAGTATCGGCCCGTCGCGAGGAATTGCGGGCCAAGCATCATGCAGCCCTCAACGATAAGCGCGGCAGCCTCAGGGTCGCACCTTCGACCTTGATGAAATCCACGCTGGAGCGGTTCAACCTTACCAATATGCTGGAATCGGAAGACAGCCGCGAAAAGCTGGCCCGCGCCGGTTATCGCGGCCAGGCGCCTTTGATCGCGTTCATGTTCTTCCGCTTCGTGATGCCGGGCATCGTGTTCCTGGTCACGCTGTTCTATCTCTTCGTGGTGACTCATTTCCATTGGGCCACCATGATGAAGGTCTCCGCGGCCTTCGCGGGCGCCTTGATCGGTTATTATCTGCCGGACGTGTTCGTCTCCAACCGCACCGCGCGCCGCCAGCAATCCATCATGCGCGCCTTTCCCGACGCGCTGGACCTGATGCTGATCTGCGTAGAAGCGGGCATGTCGATCGAAAGCGCCTTCGGAAAGGTCTCCGCTGAGATCGGCACCCAGTCGGTGGAGCTGGCGGAGGAATTGGGGCTTACCACCGCCGAACTATCCTATCTGCCCGATCGCGCCCAGGCTTTCGACAATCTGGCCAAGCGCTGCGGCCATTCCGGCGTCAAATCCGTGGCGATCGCGCTCAACCAGGCGGAGAAATACGGTACGCCTATGGGTCAGGCGCTGCGCATCACTGCCCAGGAAAATCGTGAAACGCGCATGCAGGAAGCGGAACAGAAAGCCGCCTCGCTGCCCGCCAAGCTGACTGTGCCTATGATTTTGTTCTTCCTGCCCTGCCTGTTCGTGGTAATCCTGGGGCCGGCGATCATGAAGATCATGCATATAACGCACTGATTTTTTTCGTCCCCATCTGTCTTCCTCAGGCAAGCCATCGGAAGACGCTCGGCGGACTTGGCGGTCCGCCTCGATCCCCCGCTGTCGCTCCGCTCGCGGGGGGAAGAA
Organism: Rhizomicrobium sp.; assembly: GCA_035605955.1. Taxonomy (GTDB): domain Bacteria; phylum Pseudomonadota; class Alphaproteobacteria; order Micropepsales; family Micropepsaceae; genus Rhizomicrobium. The sequence goes on along the minus strand of DATNGI010000013.1, from coordinate 1,661 downwards.
AGTCGGTGCCAAGGCTCGATAGTGCTTCTTGGCGATATTCCTGTAAGAAATTCCCCCGCCATGCGATTACCCGAAGAGAAAGATGGGTATGGAGACGACGCGATAGGGCGTGTTCTATCTGCGTGCTGTCGCGGAGTATGGGCCGGCGCTGGCCTGCCGGCGCGCCACGCGTTCTGAGCGCTTGAACACGCTAGGGGCCGAATAGAGGATCAATAGGGCAGCGCGACGTGGTCGAGGCTTTCTTCCCCCGCATGGCGAAGCCATTGGCGGGGGAAGATGTCTCTGAGCGCTTGCGCGAAAGAGACAGATGGGGGCTAAATTAAATCAGTAGGCAGACGCAGTCTGCCTGAGCGCCGGGATCCCGTTCTTGGTCGCTGGTTTGGCAGGCGTCTTGGTGTCCGGCTTGGCCTCGGCCGCCTTGACGTCCTTGCTGTCGGGCTTGGCGGTTCTCAGGCTGGGAATCTCCGGCTTGTCGGTCTTCGCGTCCCCCTTGGCGGTCTTCGTGTCTAGCCTTGCTACGTCGGCCTTGGCAGCCGTCATAGGCTTCTCCTCGCCGTTATGTGCCTGTTTGACGATGGGCGCCGCCGTCTTGGCCACATGGCTGGCAGGCCCCGAAACCAAATGCTTCGCGGGCTTGGATGGGCCAGCCATCGGATCGGACGGCACGGGCTGCATCACCACCTCGCTCTTGGCGGAGACTGACGCATTCTGGCTCGACGGCGCGGGCAGGCTTTCGCTGCTGACCGGCTTGGGCAGGGCGGCTGGCGCATGCTCCGCCGGCGCAGTATCCGCCGCCGTCTTCAGCGCGGGCGGCGCGACCTTGTTCACCAGTTCGATATTGCGGGCGATCTTGGGATCGGAAGCACCACCGGCCTTTTCCGCACGCGCCATCAGGGCGCGGGCGCCGCCGGGATCGTTGGCCAGCATGCGCGACAGCGCGTAATTGTTCAGGATCGCGGCATCGCCAGGACGCAGTTTCAGCGCCTGCTCGTAAGCCATGCGCGCCGCATCCTGGTTGCCGACCTGGTCATAAGCCACGCCAAGCGCGGAGTAATAGCTCCATTCCGCAGGCTGCAGGGCGACGGCGCGGGTAAGGAACTGCACCGCTTCCGGTGCGCGGCCATTTTCGGCCAGCGTCTTGCCATACTCGCCGACCACGCGGTGATCGTCGGACGCCACCAGCATCAGCTGCGACAGAATGTGGATCGCATCGTCATATTGCCCGGCCAGACGCTTTTCCCGCGCCTGGCGCACACCGCTTTCGATATCAGTGGGAAGATTGGCGGTCTCCCCCGCCTTGGCCGGGTCATCTTTTGCGTTGCTCGCCACGGCAGGCTTTTTGTGCGCGTCCGAAGCGCCGAAAAGCCCCCCCGTGCTGGCGCAACCGGCGAGCGCCGGCGCCAACGCCAAAAGGGCGATCAGAGAAGGGGTGAAACGCGTCATGGGAGCCCCGGTTTCAATCGGGCTTAAGCATGGTCGCCTTCAGTCAATAAACCCTTAAATATGTTGGCCTATATCAAGCGAATCGGCGAAAGCTTTGGGACAAGAACCAGCAAAGGCCAGGCAGTCCTAATCCTGACGCAATAGAAGAGGTTAATGGCCGCATGTCCTGCCGCCTTACCGTCCTGGGAGCCTTCGCCGCTATTGCGGTCATGGCTTCT
>DATNGI010000012.1:0-12191 GCA_035605955.1 Rhizomicrobium sp. | reverse complement strand
CGGCCGGGGGCACTGCTTGCGTCTCTTGTGCGAAAGCGGACGACGCCAGGAACATCGGCAAGGCCGCGCAGGACAAAAGCAGCCGGGAACAAATTTTCGGCGCGAAAGACGTCGTGCTATTCATGGTGATCCCCGATCATTAGTGACTGTTAAGACGCGCCCCTGCCGACAGCCCTTTTGCTGCAGGTGCGAATTTCTTGGCTTGGAAATTTCCGGGTACGGAAGAGGATGCGCCGGCGCCGGAAAAGGAAGCGTTTTCCGCACGCACACGACACACAATCGCTGCGCATGACGGCGCATGCGAGCCAAACAATGACATCCCCCTGCGATCCTTCGTTAACGGCCAGATCTACAGACACGCGTGTGATTTCGGACACGTGTGTTTTTATTTTCTGCTTAGAGGTTTAGGTCACGCAGAGGGCTTTTGACGATGGACAAAATCTGGATAAAGTTGGACTTTTGTGAAGGTCATGTAGGGCTCGGAGTTCCGGACAATGCATTCGACTGCTCTGCCCATCGTGGTTGAGCGCCACCTGCCGCTGTTGCCGATGGGCTTGGTAAGCCCGGCTTGCTGCTGGGCCAGCATCGACGACGACTTGAATTACATTTTCCATATCGCAAACGGCCGGGGCACAGTCTCGACCGACAGCGGCGTCATCCGTTTTTGCGCTCCCTGCGCGGTGATCGTCCCGTCTGGCGAAGCGCATAATTTCCAATTCGAATTAAGCGCCAGCGGCATGGCTTTGACCATCACAGGCGAATATCTGGGGCGGCTGGTGGCCCGGGAGCCAGACTTTGCCATGTTGTTCACCTCCCCGGTCATCGTGCCCCTGGTCTCCGAGCAATTGACCTGGCCTCTGGCCCGGCTGGCGCACGAACTGGCGGGCTCGGACGTGGCCCATACCGCCGCCGCCGATTCCCACCTTTTGAGCATCCTGGTTCAGTGCGCCCGCGCGCTGGAGCATTCCCGGGCCATTCAGGCGGCCCACCCCAAGGCGGCAACCACGCTGGTGACCCGCCTACGCGAACTCATCGAACAGCATTACCGAGACAACATTACGCTCGCGCAATATTCCACGACCTTAGGGGTTACCCAGACCAGGCTGCGAGAAGCCTGTCTGATGGTCACCGGCATGCTGCCGAATCAGTTGATCCAACAGCGCATCCTTCTGGAGGCGCAGCGGGCCCTGCTCAACTCGACCATGACCATTGCCCAGACCGCCTATTATCTGGGCTTCAACGATCCGGCCTATTTCTCCCGCTTCTTCACCAAGGCGATGGGCCAATCGCCGCGCATGTATCGCGAGCGGCCCAAAAGTAACTAGAGCGGTTCCAGGAGCTGGTAGCGGCAGCGTGCCGGCGGGTACCGGTTGCCGCTACGCTGTCGCTAGGCAACTCCGTCCGGAGCCGCGACAAAGTAAAAGCCGTCTTTCGCAGATGCGAAGACAGCCAATTAAAGCCATTCTGAATAATGGCCCTCGAGCGAGAGCTGCGCTCGAGGGCTTTTCGTTTCTAGCGGGGTTGGTCCTTGGCCTTGCCCGACAGCAGATCCTCGATGGTGAAGTGGCGGCCATTGAGGATGACGTGCTTGACGTTGAAGGTATCGTGGATGTTCTCCAGCGGATTACCCTTGATCAGCACGATGTCGGCCAGCTTGCCTTCCTGGATGCTGCCGGCATCCAGGTTGAGCATCTCCGCCGAATTGACGGTGGCGGTGCGCAAGATGTCGTAGGGCTTCATGCCGTAGCGGGCATAGGTCTCGATTTCCGAATGCAAGAACATGCCTTCAGGCTCGTCGGTGCCCGCCGTGATGGTGGCGCCGGCCTTGAACAGGTCCATCACCATTTTGGGCGTGCCTGGGTCCTTCCGGGGTAGAAAGCCACTCAACAGTTGGCCGTAGTTGCGGATCTGGTTCTGGAGCCAGGGTGGATCCAGTGCCAGGCGCGGATCATTCTTCAATTCGGGATGCGCCGCGATGAGGTCACGCATCCCGCTGAAAATCATCGGCGTCATGTTGATGTGGTTTTGGCCCACGATCTGGATCACGTCCTCATAGGCGTGATTGAACGTGGCCTTGGGCGAGTAGCCGCGGCGGCTGGTGGCTGTCGTGTGCTCCACGCTGTCCATCCCGTCGAAGGCGGCGGGATAGATTTCGTGTGTGGTGACGGGTTCGCCGACGCTGTGGGCGTAATCCACGATCATCTTCTGCTGGATGTCTGGCATGCGGACGTAAGACTTGAAGAGATCGAAGCCCAGGATGTGCGCCCGCTCCAATTCCCGCATCAGATGCGCATTGTTGGAGATGGCGGTGCCCATTTTGTAGTAGGTCCGCTTCCATTCCATCAGATGCCCGGTGGAGAAGATGCGGGGCTGGACGCGGACACCGGCATCGCCCGCTTCCCGGTCTTCCACCGCCTCATAGGGCAGACCGCCAGGCGTGCGCAGCGAGGTGATGCCGTAGGCCAGGAAGTTGCGGCCTTGCTGCTCGCCGAAATCGCTTTGGCGGTGGCTGTGATTCTCGATCAGGCCAGGCATGGCGGTGAGATCGGGCGCCTCGATGGTGGCGGTCCGACCGGCCACATGCGGCGTCACGCTCTTGATCCGGTTGCCCTCGATCACGATGTCCATGTCGTTGCGGGCGGTCCTGGAGACCCCGTCCACCAGCTTGCCGACATGGATTGTCATGCCACCCTTGGGCACATAGGCCTGATAGGTGAGATCGAGCGGCACGGCTTTCACCTCGCCGGTCTCAAGGTCCATGATCCGAAGCTTGTCGTTCGCCTGATAGAGGACATGGCGATTGTCGCCAGCCCAGTTCGGGTTGTAGGCGATTTCCGTCGTCAGATGGCGCACCGGCCCCTGCGGCTCGCCGGTAAGGGGAGAGACTGGCCAGATCGCCAGCTGGCCTTCATAGATCGCCAGCATCTGGGTGCCATCGGGCGACCAGACCGGGCCGTTCCAGCCCCGGCTGTCGATCGACATGTTGGGCTGGGGCGCGAACCAGATATCGTCGCTAGCGTCCGCCGTACCTGTCGACGACATGGTGAGCACCTGGTTGGTGCCCTCGCGGTATTTGCGGTTGTAGGGCGCGACCATGGCCAGCGCGATCCGCTTGCCGTCTGGCGACCAGGTGGGCGTGCCCGGCGCGAAGATCGATTTGTGGATGATTTTCACATCGCCGGTCGCCACATCGGCCACCGCCACGCTGGCGCCGCGCCACATGGCATCGACATTGACGAAAGCGATGCGCTTGCCGTCCGGTGAGAATTGCAGCGAGGTGGGCTGTGTCGGGATATGGGTGAGCTGGCGCATCTGGCCCGTCTGCATGTCGCGGATCCAGATCTGCAGCAGGCCACCGGCGCGATCCGTCGACCAGGCCAGGTAGCGCCCATCCGGCGACCAGGTGGGATCGAGGTCGTAAGCCGCATCGTTGGTGAGATTCTGCGGCTTGCCGCCGCTCGAAGGCAGCAGCCAGAGGTCGCCCAGGGCCACGAACGCAATCGCCTTTCCATCCGGCGAGATGACGGGCCGCTCAATGCCCAACGCCTGTCGCGGCGTCTGGGAGTCGAAGTCGCGTTTCTTGCGGACATAGGTGTTGCGGGGCGGGGTGATCGGCAAGGTTACCGAGAAGGGAATGTCTTTGACGCCGCCGCCCAAGGTGCGGCGCTTGATCCGGCCGTCCGCCACATAGAAAAATTCGTTCTTCGAAACCCAACTGGGGCGGAAGGGGAAGACCACTTCGTTGCCGCTGATCGATTTGCCGTTGAAATTGAGCTGGCTGTCGTTGCCAACCGACGATTCATAGACCAGCTGACCGTCCGGTCCCATCGAGGCGGCCGCGATATTGCCGTCGGAGGTCGCGATCTTGCGCTCCGCCTTGGTGGCGACATTGACCGCCCAAAGCGTCTTGTAGGCGTCGCGGCTGGAGGTGAAGATCACTTCCTTGTCGTCGGCCGACCAGGCCGGCATCACATCTTCGGCCGGATTGGTGGTGAGTTGGGTCATCTGGCCCGACTTCACATCCATGACCCAGATATTGTTGTCGCTGCCTAAGGGGTTGCCGCGGTCGGACGAGAAGGCGATCTTGCTGCCGTCATGGCTGAAAATGGGCTCGCGGTCGTCGAAGGTGCCTTCGGTGACCATGTGCTGGTTGCTGCCATCGGCCCCCACCTCCCAAAGGTCATAGCCGCCGTCGCGGTAGCCGAAGAAGATGATGCTCTTGCCGTCCGGCGACCATTGCGGCTGATGCGCGTCGTTGAAGAGGTCCGTCACCGGTTTGGCGGCGCCACCGGAGGACGGCAGCACATAGATGGTGCCTTGCAGGTCGATCGCCAGCATCTTGCCGTCCGGGGAGACGGAGACCGCCATCGAGGTGCCCTCATGGACGGTGATGTTGATCGTCTTGGGCGGCTGTACCGAGGGAGCTTGGGCTGCGCCCGGCAATGAAACAGCAAGCGCGCTGAGACCGAAGACGGCAGGAAGGATGAAAATGCGGCGCATGAAGTCCCCCGAATGAACCTGATTTCGGTCATAGCAGGCCGCAAAAAGACGGAAAAGACGCAAGACTTGGACAAAGCTTTGGGAGACTTGGACAAAGCGTCGTCGCGCATTTTGTGCATGACCTGCACAGAATTTTCCGCGCTCCTTATCGTTCCGATGCGGGACTTTCGGGCGCGCGCATTCGCAGATGCAACATCGCGATCAAAGTTGCCGCTGCTCGCGGGACGCGCGCTGGGGCAGGATCAGCCCGGCTCGACGGCGGGTAGTGTCACCGCCATCTCCAAACCCTTGGGCTTCAGGTTGCGCGCCGCAATGGAACCGCCATGCACCGCCACGGCGCGCTGAGCAATTGCCAAGCCCAGACCGAAGCCAAAACCGTCGGCGGAAACGCCAAAAGGCATAAAGAGAGCCGCCATCGCCTCCTCGGGGATGCCTGGCCCCTCGTCGGTGACTTTGAGGTTGTAACGGGCGCCATCGCGACGAAGCACAGCCGAGACCTTGCCCCCTTCGGGCGAATAGCGCACGGCATTGCGCACGATATTCTCGATGGCGCGGCTGATGAGCTTGCCGCTACCCAGCGCGATCCATTCGAAATTCTCTTCCGCCGACTCGATATCGAGTTGGACCTCCACGCGCTTGCCCTGGGCCTCATAACGCGCGTCCTGGACCACCGCTTTCACGATTTCCGCGAAATTGAAGTAATCCTCGCTCTTGGCATGGCCGCTTTCCAGCTTGGCCAATGTCAGAAGCTCGCCCACCATCTCATCCAGCTTGGCCGCCTCGCCGCTGATGCGGTCAAGCGAGATGGAGAGTTTGGCGGGGTCCTGTCGCGCCAGCCCGATGGCCAGATTGAGCCGGGCCAGAGGCGTGCGCAATTCGTGGCTGACATCGGCCAACAGCCGGTCGCGGGCGGCCACCAATTCTTCCAGCTGGGCCGCCATCTTGTCGAAATCATGGGCGAGTTCGGCGATCTCGTCCCGCCGCCGGCCCATCGAGGGGCCTAGCCTTGTGGCGAAATCACCTCGCGCCAACCGCCCAAAACCCATTTGCATCCGCCGGATGGGGTTGGTCAGATACCAGGCCAGGATGGCGCTGAAGCCCAAGCCGCCGATCACCACCGACAGCACCACCTCCAAGGGGATGCCGAAGAAACCGTGATTGTGCGAGCTCATCTGGGGATAATAGGAGACCCGATAGGCCGTGCCGTCTGGCGCATTGGCCGTCTCGCTATATGCCGGTGCGCGTGGGTTGAGGGGAGTCGCGGCCGGCCGGATTTGCACCCGAGCGCGCCAATCCTGGGGCCAGATCCGGCTTTCCGTCTCGAAAGCAGGTAGCCCCCCCGTCCGGATCGCCGAACTTGCGGCCGCCACCGACATATGCGCGAAGCTGCGCATGTAAGAGACTTCCGGGTCAGGCCTCGCCAGCGAAAAAGCCAGCCAGATCCCTTGGCTGATCAAGATGAAGGTCACCCAGAAGCCGAACAGTATCTTCCAGAATAGGCGGCGCTTCATGCGTGCAACCTCAACCGGTAGCCCACACCGCGGATGGTCTCGATCTCCACTTCGCCGCCGCTGGCCGCTGCCAGCTTCTTCCTCAGATTGCTGACATGCACATCGACGCTGCGGTCATAGATCTCGCGCGGCCGGCCCAGCACCTTGAGCGACAATTCCTCCTTGCTGGAAACCATTTCGCCAGCCCGCATCAGGCTTTCCAGCATGTCGAATTCCGAAGTGGTGAGTTCGAACACTTTGCCGGCCCAGCTCACTTCGCGCTTGCCCGGCGACAATTCCAGCTGCGCGACCTTGAGCGCGGCCGCCGGCGCCACATCGCGCTGGCGCCTGGTCACGGCGCGCAGCCGTGCCACCAGCTCGCGGGGAAAATAAGGCTTGGCGATATAGTCGTCGGCGCCCATTTCAAGGCCCACCACGCGATCCACATCGCCGCCCTTGGCGGTGAGCATGATGACGGGAATCTCGCTGGAGCGGCGGATGTGCCGAAGCACCTCGTTGCCGTCCATGCCGGGCAGCATCACATCCAGTATGACCACGTCGAACTGGCCCGACAGCGCCTGGGCGGCGCCGTCCGGGCCGTTGAAGGCCGCGGTCGTGCGGATGCCTTCCGCCGCCAGATACTCCGTCAGCATCTCGCTCAAAGCAGTGTCGTCATCGACTAGAAGAACGTGCAAGCAGGTCTCCCGAAAGCCCGTTCATGTTGGGCATTGGAAAGGCTTTTGTCAGCAGGATTTTCGTATTCTTTACAGTTTGCTGGCGAACATTTTACCCCCTGCCGAAAGGGGTCCGGCTAGGCTTTGACGGATGAATGTCCGCGTCGCCCCATTCAGCTTCGAACCCGTCCGCCGGACGGCGTCGCTTCAGCCGCATCGGACCAAATTCAACCCCCGCGCCGACATATTGGACGAAGTGGTGGCAGGCCTTTTGTGGATGACGCTGGATCTGCCGCAAGACGTGTCACGGCCCGAGTTGGAAGACTTCGCACATCAATTGGTGGCCCGCATCCGCTTCGGCGCCAACGAGAATGCCATCGAAACCGAGATCGCCTTCCTGCAATGCGAGCAGTTGGGCCGTCCTGCCAATCGCGATGCGATTCATACGCTCGCCACGCGCGTGTTCGGCGCGGTCAAAGGCATCTGACTTTATTTTCAGCCCGCCTTATCGAAACATTTTCACTTCGCTGTCGAACAGCTTACGCCGCGCGGACAGCGGATGTTCTATCTATCGATTGTCCGCTGCTGATGGCGGGCCACCCCAAGGAGAGTTTCGATGGCCATTTTCAATGACGAATATCTGAGCAACTTCTTGCACGCCGCCCTGGCGCTGCCCTTCGCCCTACCCCTAATCGGCTTTTCGCTTCGCATCCTGTCCCACCTGATCTGACCAGTGGTGTTTTTGCGAGCTAACCCCAAGCGCGCGTCCGTCCATCCCCGGCGGCGCGCGCTTCTTCATGCCCCGGCAAGGGGTTGAAAACAGGGGTGGCTTGCGGTCCACTGACGGCGCCCAAAAGTTTTTAGGAGCGCCATGACCCGCCCGATCCTTCCGGCCTCGGCTCTTTTTCTCGCCCTTTTGCAAAGCGCGGCCCATGCCGATGAAGGCATGTGGACCTTCGACAATTTCCCGCTTCAGACCGTCAACCAGAAATACGGACTGAAGCTCGATCAATCCTGGCTCGACCGTGTGCGCGGCGCCTCCGCCCGCCTTTCCACCGGCTGCTCGGCATCGATCGTGAGCGCGGATGGCCTGGTCCTCACCAACCATCATTGCGTGCGCGATTGCGCCCAGCAGCTTTCCACCGCCACCGTCGATTACGTCAAGGATGGCTTTCAAGTCGCCAAGCGCGAAGATGAGAAGCTTTGTTCGGGCATGCAGGCCGATGTGCTGTCGGGCATTTCCGATGTTACCGATCGCGTGACCAAAGCCGCGGCCGGCAAGACCGGACAGGATTTCGTCAAGGCGCGCGATGCCGAGATCGCAGCCATCGAAAAGGAAGGCTGTGCCGGCAAGGAAGACAAATTCCAGTGCGAGGTGGTCACGCTCTACCAGGGCGGCCAGTACAAGCTTTACACCTATCGCAAATATACCGATGTGCGGCTGGTGTTCGCGCCGGAAGGGGGAACGGCCTTCTTCGGTGGCGATCCCGACAATTTCAATTTTCCCCGTTACGATCTCGATTGCTCATTCGTGCGGCTTTACGAAGGCGGCAAGCCGGTCAAGACGCCGGACCATCTGACCTGGAGTGTGGCGCCGCCCAAGGATGGCGAGCCGGTGTTCGTGTCCGGCAATCCTGGCTCGACCCAGCGGCTTTTGACGGCGGAGCAGTTGGAGCGCTTGCGCGACCTCAACCTGCCGGAGACCTTGATCCAATTTTCCGAACTGCGCGGAAGGCTGATCCGCTTCAGCGTGGAAAGCGCGGAACATAACCGCATCGCCAATGACTTCCTGTTCGGCATCGAAAATAGCTTCAAGGCCTATCATGGCGAGGAGAAAGCGCTGGTTGACCCCGCCCTGATCACCGCCAAGCGCGCTTCGGACAATGATCTCAAGGCCAAAGTCGCGGCCAATGCCACCCTCGCCGCCGAAATCGGTGACCCCTGGAGCGATATCGCCAAGATCCAGGCCGAGGCCCGCGCGCTTTATTTTCCGTACTACATGATGGAAGTGCGCGGCGGCATCGGTTCGGATCTTTTCCGTTTCGGGCGCGACCTGGTGCGCGCAGCCGAGGAGAAATCCAAGCCCAATGGCGACCGTCTGCCGGAATATACCGACAGCCGCTTGGCGCTGTTGGGCAAGACGCTGCTCGATCCCCAGCCGGTTTATCCGGAGTTCGAGCAGGTGGTGCTGGAATTCTGGCTGTCCAAGCTTCGGGAGAATCTGACCGCAGATGCGTCTGGTACCAAAACGTTTCTGGGCAAGGAATCGCCGGAAAACCTGTCGGCGCGTCTGGCACAGTCGAAGCTGGGTGATCCCGCCGCGCGCAAGGCGCTGTGGGACGGCGGCCTGGCGGCGATCCAGGCCTCGGACGATCCCATGATCAAATTCGTGCTGGCGACCGATGCCGCCAGCAGGGCCATCCGCAAGCAATATGAAGACCGGGTCTCCGGCCCCACCGAACGCGCGGCGCAGAAGATCGCGCGTGCCCGGTTCACCATCTATGGCACCAATGTCTATCCTGACGCGACCTTCACACCACGCCTGTCCTACGGCAAAGTCGAGGGCTGGACGAACAATGGCGCCGCGGTTCCGCCCTTCACTTACTATAAGGGGCTGTGGGAACGGGCGACGGGCCAATTCCCCTTCGATCTGGCGCCGCGCTGGCAGAAAGCCGAAGCCAAGGTCAAGCCTGACACGGTGCTCGACTTCGTCAGCGACAATGACATCATCGGCGGCAATTCCGGCTCCCCCATGGTGACGGCCAAGGGCGAAGTGATCGGCGCTGCATTCGACGGCAATATCGACAGTTTGGGCGGCGCCTTCGGCTTCGACGATCGCGTCAATCGCACCGTCGCGGTTTCCACCGCCGCCATCAGCGAAGCGCTGCGCAACGTCTATGACAACAAGACGCTGGCGGACGAGCTGGAAGGGAAAAGCCGCCGATGAATGGCGCGGCAGCGCTTTTCTTCACGCGCCCGCGCTGACCATTATCTGCGATAGACCAAGCCGCCCTTCATCACAAAGGAGACATGCTCGACGGCGGTGATGTCGGTGAGCGGATTTCCCGGCACCGCCACGATGTCGGCGTAATAGCCCGCCTTGAGCTGGCCGACCTGGCCGTCCCAGTTCAGCACTTTTGCGCCGTTCAGATAATCGGCTTGCAGCACCGCCAGGGGCGTCATGCCATATTTCACCATAAGCTCGAATTCCCGCGCCTGGGTGCCATGCGGAAACGGTCCAACGTCGGACCCCACGGCGAAGGGAACGCCCGCCGCCACCTGTTTCTTGAATTCGCGGATCTTGTAATCCAGCATGGCATGTTCGCGCGCCGCCGCTTGAGGCGTGGCGGCGTGGTCGGCGAAATATTCCATGATCACAAAGGTCGGGATCGCCGGAATATGCTTTTGCTTCATCAGCTGCATAGTCTGGTCGCTGAGCTGGCTGGCATGATCGATGGCGATGACGCCGGCCTCAGCGGCATAAAGCGTGCCTGGTTCGCCCTGGGCGTGGACGCCGACCACGGTGCCCATGCGGGCCGCCTCGTCCACCGCCGCTTTCAGCTGCGCTTCGGTATATTGATAAGGCGTATGGAAGTCGGCGCCTTGCATGGAATCCGCGCCGGTCTCATAGAGTTTGAAGAAATCCGCGCCTTCCTTGCGTTGCTGGCGCATCACTTCGATCAATTGATCGGTGCTGTTGGCATAATCGGCATTGCCGGGCACATGCGCCGCCGGATTGTAGCGGATGGCGTCCTCATGTCCGCTCAAGATGGAAATGGCATTGGCGCTGACCCGCATGCGCGGACCGGGAATCAGGCCCTGGTCGATGGCATTGCGCACCGCAGTCGAGGCCGAACCCACGCCTTCCGTGCCCATGTCGCGCTCGGCGGTGAAGCCCGCCATCAGATCGTCTCTGGCCGATAGCGTGGCAAAGATGGTGCGCTGCGATTCCGATTCTTCCACGGTCTGTAGGTCTTCGGCGCCTGGATGCAAGTAAAGATGCACATGCGCATCAATAAGGCCCGGCATCATGGTTGTATCGCCCAGATCGATGGTCTCGGCGCCCGCGGGATGGCTGACTGAGCTGCCGGCGGCGGTGATGCGCTCACCCTCGACCAGAATTTCACCCGGGCTGACGATACGGCCGCTCTCGACGTCAAAAAGACGCGCGGCGTGCAACACGATGGGATGCGTCGGCTTTGGCGGCGTTATAGCGGTCTGCGCCCCCGCGCCGAACGAAAACAGTAGCGCTACCGGCCCGGCCAAGGCGATCTGACGGATTTTCATAGTCGCTATCCCCTGCCGCGATGCGCCCGCGAATAGACTTTATTCGGGCGGCGATGGCAAATTGGCGACGTTGACCGACCAACCGACCGGGCTCTCATGACCGACACAGTTTTCGACTCGCTTCCCACACCCAGTCTTCTGCTGGACCGCGCCCGACTTTCGCGCAACGCCGAGCGCATGCGCGCCCGCGCCGCCGAATTGGGCGTCACCTTCCGGCCGCATCTGAAAACCGCGAAATCCGTGGACGCCACGCGTTTCGTGCTGGGCGACAAGCCCGGCCCGGCTACGGTCTCCACCCTGAAGGAAGCCGAAGTCTTTGGCGCGGCGGGTTTCACCGATCTGCTTTACGCCGTTTGCATCAGCCCCCAAAAGCTCCACCGCGTGGCGCGGCTCAGACAAAGCGGCATCGATCTCAAGATCATTCTCGATTCCGTCGAGGCGGCGGCGGCCGTGGCCGCGCATGGCAAGCAAAGTGGAGCGCCGCTCTCCGTCCTGATCGAGATCGATGTGGACGATCATCGGTCCGGGGTGCGCTGGAATGATCGCGAGACACTGCGCCAGATCGCCGCCGCGCTTGGCGATGGCGCGATATTGACCGGCGTGATGTGCCATGCCGGGGAAAGCTACAACCTGCACGACCCGCAATCCCTGGCCGAGGCCGCCGCCGCCGAAAGATCGCGCATGCTGGAGGCGGCCGCGTGCCTGCGCGCCGCCGGTTTCGCGTGCCCCGTCATCAGCGTCGGCTCGACACCGACGGCGCTGTCCGCGCCGCGCTATGACGGCATCACGGAAGTCAGAGCCGGCGTCTATATGTTCTTCGACCTGGTGCAGGTCGGCATCGGACTTTGCGGCATGGACGAGATTGCGCTCAGCGTGCTGGCCACCGTGATCGGGCACCAGAAGGACAAGAACTGGATCATCACCGACGCCGGCTGGATGGCCCTGTCCGCCGATCGCGGCACCAAGGACCAGGCTATCGACCAATATTATGGCCTGGTGTGCGACGCGGCGGGAAAACCGTACCACGATCTGGTGGTTCTACGCGCCAACCAGGAACACGGCATCCTCGCCGCCCGGCCCGGCAGCAATGCCAAGCTACCGGAGCTTCGCGTGGGCGATCGGGTGCGCATCTTCCCCAATCACGCCTGCGCCACCGCCGCCCAGCATGATTGCTATCATGTGCTGGACGAGCGCAATGACGTCACCGCGACCTGGCAGCGCTTTCGCGGTTGGTGATCTT